>PLKR01000033.1:1993-3821 GCA_003140655.1 Acidobacteriaceae bacterium
GGCTAACCGACGATCTCGACGCCCTCTTATCCGCAGTCGGCCTCAAGACCGCCATTATGCACCTCGAAACGAGAATTTTGTTCTCGTTGGATTGGTTAAGCAGCGGTCTTGAGGCCGACTGCGGACAAGAGAGCGTCGAGATCGTCGGTTAGCCGTTGATAGAGGCGGTCAAGTTGACAACGTTTGTCCTCGGCGAGGTTGCGATCGCCGGAGAAAGGCTTGAGGAGACCGGCGGTGAGCGGAGCATAGATGCGCTCGAATAGCTTCAGGAAGAGGACACAGATGGAATAGCCCTTGTGGGCGAGACGGTAGCGACGCGAGTGGGGCAGTTTTTCGAGCAGACCTTTGGCGCGCAGTTTGGAGAGATCGTAGCGCAGCGAGGCCAAGGAGTATTGGGACTGGGGAAGTCCGAGAGCGTCCAACACCGGCGGGTAGAGATCGGCGGTGGTGAAAGTGGAGCCGGCGGCGATGTTGGCATAGCGGACCAAAGCATGCATCACCGCCAGTTGCCGAGGGTGATCGAGCTTAAGGCCCGGGATGCGCTTTCCCTTGGTCAGGGTGGTGGGCTCAGCCAGTTTTTGGAGTTGGCCGCGATCGATGAAAGTTTCCAGGATGTCTTGCTGGGCATCGTGGTAGTGGTCAATGATCTCGGACATGCGCTGGCGCAACTGCGGCAGATTCTCGACGTTCTTTTTGACCCCATAGTCGGTGACGTCATGGGTGGCCGGCTCGGTTCGTAGCAAGCGGTCATCGCGGACGTATTGCTTGGCGAATCCATGGGCGTAGTGACTGCGAATGACGGGATTGGGAAGATCGAGGTCTTCGAGTTCGGTCTGCAGCTTGCCCTTGTATTGCCGAGTGACTTTCCGGCCAAAGATGAGAGTGATCTTTTTGGGTTGTCCGATGGTTCGGTTCATGTCGAGCAAGCGCTCGGCGAACTGATCGACGGCGGCACGGCGGAAGAAGATCAGGTTGTCGCAAAGCTCGACCTGAGAGAAGAAGAGCCGGTGCTGACCGCCAGCCTGTCGCCGCTCCTGGGAGGAGAAGAAGGGAGTAAAGGCGGCCAGCCACTTCTGCCCGCGCGCAATCAATCTTGGGCGGTCAGAGAGTCGGCGAGTGGTTGCAACCGCTCGGGACGGGAGCATCGCCAGAATGCGTCCTTGCATTGCCGAAAGGGGATGCCTTGCTGTTGCATGCGCAGAGCCAGCCAATGATGCTGATTCAGGCATACTCGGGCGGAGAAAGGAAAGTAAGGACACATGCGGACAAACATGGGCCCCCAGTGTTGGTCGTTGAGATAGAAATTGTATTGATTCACCCAGCGCTGCTTCAGTTCCAGATGAGGGCATTGGTTCTGCTTTCCGCCAATGGCAACTAGGATGCGAGCGGGTTCGCGAGCTTTCAGAATGACGGCCACATGATCGGCTTCGGTCTTTTGCAAGTACGGCAGCACGAAATCGTCGCGTCGCTCCTGCTGCGGGGCTTCGACGATGGGTGCTCCCCATCTCTCCGAACGATTGATAACCCAATGGTGGAACTGGTCGGCAATCTCGGTGAGGGTCTGACGGATTACCCGTTTCCCATCCCGATAGGTATTGAAGAACCCCAGTACCCGCTCCGGCTGTTGGAAGGGTTGAATCAGTCCGTTCAGTAGGATCCGATCGAAACATCGATATCCGAACTCGATGCTACTCTTGTGGTGCTCGTAGAAAGCGTTCATGGCGATCTCCTGTGTAGTCGAATACCCAGAAGACTACTGCCATGAACGCTTCTACGGCATCCCCCCGGCAAAGCAGTACGTTTCGATGGGATATCAAGGGCGAAGCCC
>PLKR01000623.1 GCA_003140655.1 Acidobacteriaceae bacterium
ATGGCGAAAGCGCGCCCGGCTCCCACCCATATCCCGAGTCAGAACGCACCCGCCGACGCGAAGCCGAAGTCTTTCAGTCCATGAAGCGCGCGGGGCTGGGGTTAGCGGCCGTCGCAGCGGGCGGAGCCCTATTATGGGAATTATCCAAAAGACATTGATTCTAAAGCATTTAGCAAGACCTTATAGCTGGATGCTAATCCCCGCCTCTCGCAAGACTGCTCGTCTTCTGGGACAATAGTCCTTTCGCCGCCCGGGCTACTGAAAGTCATGGATCACGAAACCACCATCATCGCTCCAGCCGTAGGCAAAGTCCCCGCCGAAGCCCTGCCCACCCTGGTCGCCGCCAAGCCCCCGGACGCGCCCCTCTGCGGCTCCGTCCTGGTCCTGATCCAGTTCGACGTTTGCGAGGAGATTCGCCTCGACCAGCTTCGCCAAATCCTCGGCGCACGCACCGCCGATGCCAGCTTCAAACACGTCGCTCCCGGCTACGTCCGCTTTCAGCGTCCTCCGGTCGAAGAGGTCCTCGAACCCTTCGTTCTCGAAAGCGGTGAGCGCCTGCAGGGCGACATCAAGTACTTCGACTACGGCGTGGTCAGCGTGATCTTCGAGCTGCCCTTCTCCGGCGACTGGGACAAGCTCGTCCAACTCTCCAGCCGCTGGGTTTGGGACACCAACTTCGAGAGCCTCGCCACCCGCATCGTCAAGCAGAAACTCGAGCGCGCCGCTCCATCGCTGGTCAAACCGTATNNCTTTCCGATGGCGAGCGCCAGGAGATCCTTCAATCGCGCATCTCCTACTATCCCAACGACCTCGCCGTAATCGGATGGAACGCCGCCTTCATCTACGACAGCGCAGTCGGCGCCGAGACCGCCATCCAACTCCTGCAGTACGCCAACTCGCAGTTGCTCGAGTTCCGCCACTACGACGAACTGCTCACCAGGCAACTCGAAGGCGTCTACGACTTCCTCGATCGCGGAGGCCGCGGCCTCTGGTCGCGCTGGCGCACCGCCCGCGCCGCCTCGAAACTCCACACCGTCCTGCTCGACGTAAGCGAGCTCACCGAGCGCGCCGACAACGCCATCAAGTTCTTAAGCGACATGTTCTCCGCCCGGCTCTACAAGCTAGCCGCCTCAAAAGTCGGCGTCCCCGACTACAAAGACCTGGTCCAGCAAAAACTGCAAACCTCCGAAGAGCTCTACCGCTTCATGGTCGACGAATTCAATCAAAGCCGCGCCTTCGTCCTGGAATTAATGGTCGTAATAATCCTGATCATCGAACTAATCTATTTCTTCCGCGGCAAACCCATCTAGGATCACAATCTTGGTCATTCCGAGAAGCGAAGCGACGAGGAACCTGCTGCTGTCTGCCTGCGCCACCACAACTCCCGCGCGGGGAACAAACGTGAAGGGCATAACTTCAGTTGCACCGCTTGCGCCTGTTATCCTGAGCGGAGTCGAAAGATTCCCGTAACCAATGCGCGGCCTGAAATCCAAACGAGTCCTAATCACCGGAGGCGCCAGCGGAATCGGCGCAGCCACCGCCGCCCGCTTCCTTGAAGAAGGCTCAAAAGTCTGCATCCTCGACCGCGACGCGAAAGCCTGCGAATCCCTCCGTCTCCAGCTCCCGCAAATCTCCGAAGCCATAATCGCCGACGTCACCAACCTCATGCAGGTCGAAGCCGCCTTCGCCGAAGCGGTCCGCGCCATGGGCGCNNACCGGAGTCTTCTACGTAGCGCAAACCGCCGCCCGCCACATGTGGGAGCGTTTTTCAGCCAAGCCCGGCAGCGGAGTGATTCTGCAAACCGCCTCCACCAACGGCCAGGTCGGACAACCCTACTACGCCGACTACAACGCCACCAAAGCGGGAGTAATTGAGCTAACCAAAACTATGGCGCTGGAACTAGCGCCCAAAGTGCGAGTATGCGCCATAGCCCCCGGATACGTGCTCACCCCCATGCAGCGCGCCGAATACACCGACGCCATGCTGGAAGAAGTGAATCGCAAGATTCCCCTACGCCGCCACGCGAAACCAGAAGAGATCGCCGCCCTCTTCGCATTTCTAGCCTCCGACGACGCCGCCTACGCCACCGGTCATGTCTACACCATCGACGGCGGCGAAACCGCCGGCGGCCTGGCCAGCCGCTAGCAGGAATCGAAAAGGAAAAGTAAAGATGTCATTCCGAACCGGGGGCAAAGCCCGGTCAGGAACCTGCTTTCCCTGCGAGCGGCATGCATGTGTGGGACGGACACTCCTGTCCGTCGCCTTTGACTTTGACTTTGACTTTCTTCACCGACCCAGCCCCCTCAGCCTCTCCACAATCCGCGCACTCAACCGGTCAACCGAACCAGGCCGGCCATCCCCCGGAGGTACCACGGTCCTGGCTCCTCGACGAAAGTGATGCCGAGTCAGCAGCCACCAGTTTTCCATGTACCGCTCGTACTTGTGTCCTTTGCGGTGCGGCGTCAGCACCACCGCCCCCACCCCCGCCAGCGTCCTTGCCGGAAAGATGTACCACACATCTTCGGGCAGAATGTAGATGGCGAAATAGTCGATCTCTCCCGCCAGGTAAAGTTGGTTGCCACACATGCGTAACTCGCACCGGTAACAACCCCCCGTGGACATCTCCGTGGATTTCACCTGGATTCGCAGGAACCGCCCCTCGTTCTCCACGATGACATCGTAGCAAGCTGTCTCTCCCCAAGGCTTAGCCACGGTAAACCCCAGCCCCGCAGCCACCGTCATAAACAACAACTCCACCCACTCGCCCCGCCGCTTGTAATTAGCAAAAAGTCTCTTACCCCGCCGCCTCATAGTTTCTCTCCTGAAGTCGTTCCATCACCGCAGCGCCCCGCCAAATGTAGGGACAACTGCCTTCGGCTCATGTGGGGACAGCCGCCTCGGCTGTCCAGTCAAGCGCAGCGAGACGCCCCCGCCATCGCCGCAACTCCGAACAGCCCAGAAACACAAAAGGCGCAGCCCGTGGGCTACGCCTTCTTGGTCGATTTCTCAATCCTACAACTTTATTATATCACATCGCTATACTCAAAACTGCACAATATCCGCTGCAAATCAAGATTTATTTTCCCTTTGCTTACAGCTACTTAACCCAATCGCGTTATTCCCGCTATTGACAACTTCCGACGGGTGGCCCACTCAAGCCCGGTTCTGCCTCGAGTGGGGCACCCGCTGAGCAGCAGATGAACTGCTCCGGCATGACGACATACCCATAAACCTGAACCCTGAAGCTGCGCCGTTCCCGCTCCAAAGCTGACTCGAAGATTCGCCGGCTTTCCGACAGATCGGGAAGGGCACGAGTTCCACTCGTGCCGTAGGGCAGCCGAAACGGATGTGGCTTTCAGCCGCTGAGGTTTGCTCTTTCCGTACGACGGCGGAAATAGCAGGAGAATGTGACGAAATGACTCTGCCCGCTGTGGTGAAAACGCGCGGGTGCCCATTCAAGCCTTCTTTTGGCTTGAGTGGGGTCAAGCAAAGTTTGTTCATTAGGAGCAGCTGACTTGCTTTGCGGCAAGTT
>PLKR01000205.1:0-391 GCA_003140655.1 Acidobacteriaceae bacterium
CCTTCCCCATTCGAAGCCGCGGCTCGAAGCGAAGACGCAATGCGTCTGGCCGGCCGGCTGCAGATTCTGCCACCGCTGTATCGCGAGGCTTTGCTGCTGAGGTTTCAAGAAGACCTGTCTCTTGCGGAGATGGCTCAGGTCTTGGGCGCCCCTACTACAACGGTGACGTCCAGAATCTATCGCGGTCTTGCAGCACTGAGATCCGCATTTGAGGAGGGTGATTCGCATGGAGGGTGACAAGAGATTTCGCGAGCTTATCGACAGGTCTTTCGTAGAAGAGGTTTCAGAGGGCGAAAGACAGCTCATCCATGACCACATCCGCGACTGTGATGGCTGCAAGCGCTACCTCGAGCTAACTGCGCGTACGATTCGGGGGTTGCGGGAATTCACC
>PLKR01000205.1:406-9056 GCA_003140655.1 Acidobacteriaceae bacterium
TTGTGGGATCGGCACTTGTCTACCAGGTGGCCAAGCTCCTGACGGTCCCAATGCATTTCGACACTGCTCAAGTCCAGGCAGGCGTGCTCATCTTTTGGCTGCTTCCATCTTTTTGCTCGGCCTTACGTCTGCTCGCGGCCCCTGGTGAGAATAGAGGTATTGCATGACAGAGCAATCGGCGGTGCTTTTGGTAGCGTTCTTGGCCGGGCTTGTTGTTGCGGCTGTCTTGTTGGGAACCGCAAGACGGAATGTTCTACCCAAGTCTGCAATGGTCATCGCAGCACTGGCGATCCCGATTTGGGTAGTCTATTTTGCTTCCAGCCTGGGCCGTTCCTTACTTGCTTCCAAAGGATTTCTCAGTACCATGCCGGAAGCGCTTTGGTTTGGCTTAACATTTGGCGTCTTCACTGCGGCTTTTTTCCTTGCCCTCGGATATATCTATGGGGACGCAAAAAGGCGTCAAATGCCTGCTTGGGCCTGGGTGATTGCCGCTTTCCTCATACCCAATTTCATTGGATTCATCCTTTATTTTCTGTTCCGAGGGCCTCTCCTTGGGCCTTGCAGTTCCTGTAGCAAGCTTATTCGAGGGGGAGAAGCATTCTGCTCGCACTGTGGATGCTCGCAGGGTTCCAGTATCGGACGCGTCCCAGCTGACAATCGCACAATCTGAAGTAAAAAAGGTGGTAATAACCTTGCATCGCACAAAACGGAGGACGGTATGAAACGTGAGCGCGCCTTACAGGTAGTGTTGGTGTTGGTGGGCTTGTTTTATTGCTTTTGCGGCTACATCCTGTTCGACGATCTGTGGCACGCTAGGTGGCTTAGCGGACATAGTGACGTCATGCCGATGTTCCTTAGCATTAACACGGCGCTTGGGGTCTGTCTGTTGGTGGCCGTTAAGCAGCCGGCCAAGCATCGCTTGATGATCGCCTGTGGGGCGTGGGTAAGCCTTGCCCATGGGTTCACGATGACAATCATGTCGGCGCAGGCCGTGGCGCACGGGATGCACAGGAAGGATAGCCCCCAGGACATTGTGATCTTTGTCGCGATTGCAGTCACGCTGCTTGCACTCCTCCCGGCAAAACAAGCATCACCGGCCGGCGCGCCTATCAGTGAGCCGCGCTTTGCCGAACGCTAGAGGACCTGGTCCACCGCCGGGCGCATACCGAGATGCAGGGACTCCTCACGGAAGCGCGGCGATTCGCTTCGTTGACTATATGCTTGGCCTTGCCGCTGTGTTAATTCTGCATTGTCGGCTAACGGGAGCAATCCGTTTCATCCATCACGCCGCCCCCTGGCGGCGATTCTTCCGCTGTTCCTTCGCCGCGTCCAACTTCCGATCCCGCTCGGCTTGAATCTCCTGCTGGTGCCCGGCGAGCATGTCCTTCGGCGTGATGTAGCCGGTGGCACTGTTCAGGCGGACGTTGTTGTAATGCTCCACGTAGTCCTCGACCAGACACCGCGCATCTTCCAGCGACAGCGGCGTTCCCGGCCGAATGCACTCGCTTTTCAGCGACTTGTGCCAGCGTTCGATCTTGCCGTTCGACTGTGGATAGTAAGGGGAAGTTCGGACATGCGTCATACCCGAGATGCGAATGAACTCCTTGAAGTCGTGAGCGATGAACTGCGGGCCATTGTCGGAGATGATTCGCGGCTTGGCTTCCAGGTACTTCTCCTTGGCTCGCTGCAGGATCACTTCGACATCGGTTTCTCGCATAGACTCACGCAGATCCCAATGCACGAGGAAACGACTGAATCCATCCAGAATGCTGCACAAGTAATAGAAGGTGCCGCTCAGGTTGATGTAGGAAATGTCGATATGCCAGTGCTGATGGGGCTGCAGCGGCTGCTCGAAACCGGTTCCCTTGCGCGATGGCTTGCTCTTCCACCGGGATAATAATCCAGCTTGCTTCAACAGCCGCCAAACACTCGCCGGACTGACGGCCACAACGTCAGCGTCGAGCATCATNNCGGTTCCAACCAGAAATCACGGAAAACCCAACCGTTGTGCTCGTTGACGCGCCCGTAACGCTGCCGCCAGTCATAGAACTTGCTGGCGGTCACGCCCAGCCACGGGATGAACCGTCCGACGCCGATCTCGGCCCTCTCCGACCAGCGCCGGACGAAATCCACGACTAGATCCCGCACATCATGCGGCACCCAGATACCGGTTAGAGTTCCCCAAGACTTTTTTTTAGCGCGATGTGCTCAGCCATCAGCTCAGCCAGGACCTCGTCCTTGGTCTGCACCTTCTTCTCCAAGAACTCGATCCGTTTCTGCTTCTCCTCCACTTGGCGGTGGGGACGCTCTTGAGACTGAAAAGCGGCGGCTCCGTTCTCGAACAGTTCTTTCTGCCAGCGGTAGAACACTGTTGGCCGCAGGCCTAGTTCTTCACACAGCTCAGAGACGGGTACTTTGTCCACAAGATGCCGCCTCAGGATGGCTACTTTTTCTTCTGGAGTGAAATGCTTCCGTTCCTTCCTCATACGTTCGCTCCGCTATCTTAACGGACGAGCGCTTTCTCCATTTCCAACTGAGGCAGGACAAGGCGGGTTGAATACAGCCAACTGGAAATCCGGCCAGAAACGCTACTTCATGCAAGTTGCCAGCGTTTTGGGGATCTGATCGATCCAGGCATCGCACTCTGCGTCGTCATTGGCTGCTCGCTTGACCCGGCGGTGGTTCTTCCCACGTCAGTCTGAGCAGCAGTCTCTTGCTAAGCTACAAACTCTCGGTGAAGAAGTTTTGAAATTCCACCATGCAGTGGGATGGTAGCTTGCAGTACAGTGCCCTGATGGTCAGATTGAACCCTCAACTCCCCACCCAGATCAATGACACGTTCTCGCATTCCCGCTAACCCGATTCCAGCAGTACCTGACTCTCGAAATTGTTCCAAGACATGCACTGGGATGCCTCGTCCAGCATCCTTGACAGCCAGACTGACGATTTCCGTGTTGACCTCTATTTCAATCTCTACAGTCGGACTTCCAGAATGGCGGTGTACGTTCGTGAGGCTTTCCTGAAGGATGCGGAAAAGCACGACTTCCACGGACTTCGGCAGTCGAACCATTGTCTCGGGAAAGCTTAACTTCGCCTGAATCCCGCCGCGTTGAGCAAATCCATCGACGTACCATCGGGCGGCAGACTCAAGTCCCGCCTCGTCGAGCAAGGGCGGATGCAGCAAGTAGGAGATAGTTCTAGTCTCCTTAAGGCAGGCTTCAACGGCATCCAGGCATTGGGAAAGAAGCTCCGGCTGTGTCAGACCATTCTCTCCCAGTCCATTCATCACATCGAGATTCATCTTTATGATCGTAAGGTACTGACCGATGCTATCGTGAAGATTGCGCCCAATTCTACGCCTTTCCTCATCTTGGGATTGCAGCAAGCTGATTGTCAGTTTCCGCAACGCACCAGTTCTGTTCTCGATCAAGCTTTCGAGCTTCGTATTGCTCAGTCGCAGCGAAGCTTCGGCTTTTTCACGCTGCGCTATTTCTACATTAAGGGCGTCCAGCGACCTCAGAATTTGATAGGCGGAGGAGGCAAATCTTCCCAATGAGAGCATCACCCGCTCATCTTCCGCGTCGAACTTCCGCCGAGGATCGTGAGCGACCGCCCAGATTGTCCCAACGGCTTTGCCCTCGACGTAGAACGGAACCAGCAGAGCCTCTTCGACCGCAGGTGTGACGGGCTGAAAATACGTGTAACGGCGTGCGACATTTCCGAATAATAACGGGGTGTTGCGATCAAGCACGTCGCCACAGGGGCCGAAATCTCGTGGCGTCCCGCCTCCGATGTGCGCTTTCCACATCCCGGCTATTGCGGGCCAGCAGAACCTCTTTCCGCCATCCTCGGTGGTCAATAGGCTGACGCCGGCTGAGCCGCTCTGGCAGACTTCGAGGATCGTGTCGGCCAGTGTTTGAAGAACGGTACGGGGCATATCGGCCAGCGCGCTGGATAGGGCCAACAGAGCACCGTTCTCCTTCTCATAATCTGGCGGACGTGAGGGGCGACGTCGCAACTCTTCTGTGCGAAGGATCGATTCCAACGAGACCTCAGCACAAGGAGCGGAACCATCGATGCCATAGCCATTCTTGGGTAGAGTAGATTCAGTCACATTTCACCTCGAAGTCTAGCTCGGTGCCGGGCGCATTTGGAGCGCACTTTCGATGGAAACACGGAACACATGCGCTTGCGTGTAAAGCTACAAAATTCCTCCCAGCACATCTGGTCAATATTGACCACTATCGACTGCCTGCATCGATTGGAGCAAGAGCTTTTTCTCCGACCCGCTCGGGGAACGGTCAATTGATGACGCGCCGGAGGTAGCAGTCCTCGTGCACCAGCTTTCCGCTTTCGTCTGTTACTATATCGGTTTCCAGGTCTGCGGGCCTTCCGCAGATGGCACAGGTGATGCCGTTTTCGCTGCGATTAGCGAAAGCATCTGAAATAGCCTGTACGAGATTATGGAGGGCTGCAGGAGTGGTTCTTCTTCGATCTTTCGTGACAGATTGCGACGATTCCTGTCGATCACGTCCACCTGTCCTCGAACGGCACCGGTTATAGCATTGATATGTCCGCTACCGCACGGACGATCGGCACAGTGGCTTGACTGACCGCGTGGTTACTTCAGGAGGGCCTTGGCGTGAACAAGCAACTGCTCAGCGGGCCCAGACTTGGATACCACTGCAGCGAATCCGGCTGCTCTCGCCTCCTGCTCCAATATCGAGCCCAAATTGTTGGTAAACATCAGCAAGGGTAGAGACGGCATCAGTCTTTTCAATTTCCGCGCTGCCTCCAGACCATTCATGACTGGCATCGCGAGGTCTAATACGACTAAATGCGGACATAATTCTCCAGCTTTCTCTACAGCTTGTGCACCGTTTTCAGCATCGGAGACTTCAAATCCCTGCGCTGTGAACATGGAGCACACCATTGTCCGTACAATCTCGTGGTCGTCAACGATCAGCACACGTTTCCCCATTTGAACAGTTCACCCTTTAAGGAAAATGCGCTCAGTGAAGCCGCCCCGCAATCAGGTCTGTCGGGTACTACAGACACAAACCCCCTCTAGTCCAATTCTCGCCCGCTCCGCAAGTGTAACTTTTAGGTATTGAGCGACGGTTGCGATCGTGATGCTGTTGAAAATTTGAAAGCGTCCAATCGTCCAGCGTTCTCCTCCGTGACAGGCAGGCGCCCTATTCAGCCACAACAGGCCGCGCGAACCTGAAACCAGTAAGCACAGACTGGGGTTCGAGTCCCGTCGCCCTCCCGCCATTTGTAACCAAACTTAAGCTCGTTGTGGTGCCCTGAATCCCGGGAACGCTCGGGCTAAGAACCCAGCCGTCTTCCTGCGAACCGCATTGAATGTTTGTTAACTTCCGCTCTAGGGAAGACGCGCCATTTTCACGGAAACGGATGGGCGACTCATTTTGTTCGGAGTGGAGTCACCCTGATGATGCATTGTCGAAAGGCGAAGGCGTTTCAATTGCACGCAGGGCACTACTTCGTATAGGCCCAATGATCGCCCGTCATGACAAGCGTGGCAGTATCCGAGGGGTTTAACTCTAGCGATGACGCAATGCCGGGATAAGCAGTTTTCATTTCCGACGAATTCGCCCACGAGGCAACATTTCCAATCTGGTAATGGTAAGAGACTGCGACAGTTTTGGCACCTTCGCCATTCGTGCCCAGCGTCGAATTGTCGATTGACGTCACCTCGCGGTTTCCGTAGCAGAAGTTTCCGTAGCCCGGCTGGGACGAGTCAGGAGTCCAGGAAGTCCGCCCCTTCTCCGACAAGTCGTAATTATTCACCTGTTTCGAGGCGACGATCAGTACCTTCTTCTCGGCGGTGGTGCGGGTCAGCAACCCTTCCTGCGTGAGTGCGTCATAGCCCTCGGTTTTTGCATCGTCTGACGTTGCGGCCTGGACGGGAAATTTCTTTGGCTGCGGCCAGATACAAACCGGGGACGCCTTGAAGTGATCGTTGATCGCCGCTTTATAGTTCATGTCCGTGTTGCTGCCGTTGTTACATCCTGTAGATGTCAACGCGACCAGACCTAAAATGACCGCGTAACCATGTATGCGAGCGATAAGCATGGGGCTCCTTTTAAAGCCTGATTGCGCATGAACTGATCAAGCACCGCCTCCAGAAAGAGGCGGTACTCGCGACGAATAATTAATATTAGGCAGCGGCTTTCTTGGGAGCGTTACCCAACAGATTCGTGGCAATTTTCCTCAGTTTGTCTTCCGCGCCCTGTTCCTCGGCGAGAGATTCCTTAAGCAGGTTGGCAACCTGTTTTTCGCCGATCTGTTCCGCCAGACTGATGGCAGTAAGATAACCGGCCATCTCGTAATGCTCGACCCGACTGCCGGCGCCGATGATGCCGAGATCAAGGACGGTTTCGTCACCGTCCTCGCTCAACGCCTCTGCGCCTTCCTTAATGCATCCTTCCATTCCGACGCATTTCTTTCCTCCGGGCTTGATTTCGAGGATCTCCGCGATCTGCTCCAATCGTTGCGCCTGCGCTTCGGTTTCCTTCAGATGTCCTTTGAATGCGTTCTGAAGGGCGGGATCGTTCGATCCTTTGGCCATTTTCGGAATGGCCTTGGTGAGCTGTTTCTCAGCGGAATACAGATCCTTTATTTCGTCTTCCAGCAGGTCTTTCAGAACTTCTTTGTCAGCCATCTTTGGACTCCTTATTCTTGAATCGTTTTTTGCCGCGTAACAGCCATTAGGTCGACTAAACCGCACAAACGCGCGGGTGCTTTAACAATCAATGACTTAGAAGCGCGATGAGAATCACAATCGGAATTGGTACACCCAGGAGCAACAACAGAATTGAACGCATATACCCTCCGCCAAACCAGTATTGAGATACCAGCCGCCTAAATCGGCAAATAATCGCGCTGCTTCCCGCCGATCGTGCCGGCGTAGCTCGCAGAAAATGCACCGCTGAGTAGCGCCACAAAAAGCCACAACGAAAGATGTGCAAGGCCTTTTCGAGCACGTTCTGCTGACTCCTGAGCGTCAGCGAAAACAGCCGTCACGCGCTTATCCGCGTCGGATGGATTCAGTCCTGTCCGTGAGCCCACGAGCTGAGCCAGATATGTCCTGTCTTCGTCCGGCAAAGCGCCCTGATGCAGGTTGTAAGCAAATGTCCGGGAGATCTCGGCCCGCTCGGACGCATCGGTTTTCTCGATGGCCGGACCATTGCCGCGCAGTAACATGTCTACGAAATGCGCATTGGGGTCTAGGGAAGATTCCTGGCCAGAGTTGGATGCGTTAGCGGTTCGCTGGGCGCCCGCAAAGGATGCCGCCGCCGACGCCAAGAACCCGGCGGTTATGACTATCCCGACAGCCCACACTAGCAAACCGTGAGCAGTGTCACGGAAGTACACTTCGTCCGTGTGTACATTTGTCCATTTTGTTCGCAGCCGGCCGCCCAGATATCCCCCTAGGGCGGAGGCGGCGATCTGCGTCACGATAAGCCACACAATCGCCCCAGCTCCGATCGCCGCGGCGGACGCTCCGTTATGCGACCAGGGTGAAACGGCCGAGAATCCTAGGCCGGCTCCCAGGGAAAGAAGAATCAATGAAAGAGAAGCGGCGACGAAGGCGCCTCCTATTACCGCAGCCCAGGACACCGCGGAGGAAGAGGCTTCATTCTTCCCGGCGTTCAAGAATGTTTCTCGATCTGCAACCGGCCGCGATGAAGATTGTGCCGCCATTCCGCGCCTCCTCAGTTGAGTACGACACTTGGAGGCGTTTCTGTCTTGATGAGTTGCTTGCTAGTTTCGATTTTTTCTGGCACGCAAGCGGCTGATGCCCACATGCTGCACGCTCGGGTCAAGGTACAGAATAGAAACCTGATTTGCTTTTGCCGAAGGGCTGGCTTGGCCCATCTTGAGGGCTATGGCGTCGAGAAGAATGGCCGCGTTGCCTACTACTGGCTTAGGATGGCTGAGGAAAATTCTTCTGCGGTAAGACAACGCAGTCTGGTTCTGACCGAGGAGCTTCGGACTAGGATAGGTCCGGCTGAGATTCAGGTTCTTGAAAGGAGCATTGCGGCCCGGGCAAGAAGTGAAAATATTCTTGCCAGCAAGCCGCTAGACCTTTTCAAGCAGCGGCGTTTGCCCTTACCGACCGATCGGCGAGCAGTCTGAGGTAGGAAAATAAGAGATGCCCAACCCCCGTTGAAGGCCAAGACGGGTGTGCACTTTGCCAGAGCGACCGATGGACCTCTTCGAGCAGCGTTTGCATTTACTAAACCCAGCCGATCGGCAAGCGAGCTGAGCATGCTGCGCCAAAGAGGACGACTGGACACAGAGCAGCCACTTGAAGGGGCGTGGCGTTGGCGGAAATGAGGTGGCCGTCCGCGTCCAGCTAGTGAGGAGCCGTTACCGTTGGCGGCAACCTATCAGCAAACAGCAAGCGACGAGGCAGCACTTTTTCCCGCTACTGCAGCCTCGCGTACTCCGCCTTGGCTCCTTTTCAGGGCTGTGATTTCAAACACACTGCGAAAAGCGGTGGTGTCCTAAATAGTGCGTTGAAAACTTGGGGGCGGACTCCAGTAGCCAAGAATCTCGCCGATAACGCCCGTCGCCCACTTCTCTGACTCTATTGTCCTGCCTCAGCTGGAAATGGAGAAAG
>PLKR01000037.1 GCA_003140655.1 Acidobacteriaceae bacterium
GGGCGCGCGGTGAGTTTCAGATCCGGATTGAGCTTCACGATCGCCGGATCGTTCCACGCTTTGATCTTTCCGAGAAAAATGTCGGCCAACACCGGCCCACTCAAGCGCATCTCGCCCGGCGTATCCGGCAAGTTATAGACAATGACGATTCCAATCAGAACCGACGGGAGCTGCAGGATTGGTGTTGCGGCATCCTTCAAGTGTTTCTCGGGCATAGGAGCGTCTCCTCCGCCCATATCGCCCACGCCGGCGAGGATATTCTGCCCGCTCTCTCCGGTGCCCTGCGGCAGGTAACGGATTTGCACCGACGGATTCGATTTGTGGTACGCGTCGCCCCAGGCGATGTAGAGAGGCTCGGGAAGAGAAGACCCGGTAGCCACCAGGGTCGTGGACTGTTGCCCATCAACGCCGGCGATGAGGCCTGCAATAAGGAGGATNNATGAGAATACAAGCTTTTTCAGTACGGTATCGCGTTCGCGGATTGAACCACGAAAAGATCGTGGCGGCGTGCCGAAACACGTATTGCAGATCCGGAACGCGCGTGGTGCGTCAAGCAGGAGTGTTTCGCGGAAGTTTATCTCGTACGAACCGATCCAAAGATCAACCACTACAGAATGAGCCTCTGCCAATCCGTCCTCACTAGGGAACGGAATACGGGTTCCAGGCGACTACATCTTGGCTGCCGGCGAAATGCAGGAGTGGCTNNGGAGGGCGATGCCGGCGGCTTCGGTCATGGAATTTTGCTCGAAGTCGGCTTCGGCGGGCTGCAATTGCCAGGGCGGATGATGAATTTCGCCGCGGAGGATGCGGGCATCCGACGCCTGGGCGTAGAGGGAATAGCGCTCTATCAGAAAATGCTCCAGCGTTCCCGGTTGGGCTTCGAAGACTTTGCCGATTGCCCGGTACTTGGCTTCGAGAACGCAGGGCTTGGCGCCGCGATGGGTACGCTCGCTGGCGTAATGAATCCATCCGCCGCGTTCTTCGCATTGCATTCTTGCCCGAAAATACGGAAGATGAAACCACGCGCGGGCCGCGGCGACCGGGATGGGATTTTGCGCATCGAGGCTGAAGAACCACACCCCCGGCTTACCCTCGGCAACCACATAGGTGCGCACGTTCAGTTCGGGAAATGCCGAAAGCCACGGTAACGCGGGTGTGCCTCTGAGCCGCACGCCCGACATGCGAAACGGAACGACCGCAATCCAGGCTTGACTTTCAAAGGTGTNNGCCGGGCCGCGTCGACGCGCCAGTGAGCGAACATCAGGTCGTGCCAAGACTGTGCCATGATCCACGCCCCGCGAGGCAGCGGCCAGGGACGATGCGCGGTCCGATCCAGCGAGCCGGGCTTCAAAATTTGTGCGCGCGTCTCGACAGCGCCATAGGATAAATATACCCTTCCCAAGAGCGTGGGAATCGAATTCTGTGCATTCAAAAAGTTTGAATCCTGTAAAAGGAGCTAGACATGCAACGCAAAGCAAACGCGGTTTGGCAAGGCGATCTAAAAGGCGGCAAAGGAACGATCTCAACGGATAGTGGCACGCTCAAGCAGACGCAATATTCCTTCAGCACGCGGTTTGAAAATGGTGTGGGGACGAACCCCGAGGAATTGCTGGCGGCCGCGCATGCAGGCTGCTTTACGATGGCGCTTTCCGGCCAATTGGTTTCCGTCGGCCTGAAGGCCGACAAATTGGAAACGACCGCAACGATCACGCTCGATAAAGTGGGCGACGGCTTTAGCATCACGAAGAGCCATCTCGACCTGGTTGCGCGCGTGCCCGGCGCGGACAAGGCAAAATTCGATGCCGCCGTGAAAAACGCGGAGACCGGCTGCCCGGTGTCGAAGCTTTTCCGTGCGGAAATTTCCGTGAACGCGCGGCTGGAATCGTAAGCCGCCGCTGCTTTTCGCGCGCACTACCAAACGAGTACAATGCCGCCCATGATTCCAGCTCCCGGCGCCTTCCTGGCGGGCATCGCGACATTTTTGATTGTGATCTGGGACGCGTTCGAGTCCATTATCCTGCCGCGCCGGGTGACCCGAAGATTCCGGCTGACGCGTGCGTTTTACAGGGTTACTTGGATAACCTCGAAGTTTCTCGTGAAGTTCGTTCCGTCGCGGAAGGGGCGTGATGCCCTGCTGGGTTTCTACGGTCCGATTTCGCTGCTGGTTCNNATCGGTGTCTGGGCCGTCGGATTGGTTCTGGGATTTGGGTTAATGCAATTTGGCGCGGGCTCGGCGGTGAGTATGACCGGGGGGCAGCCGGGCTTATCGACCGATTTCTACCTGAGCGGCACGACATTCTTCACCCTGGGACTTGGCGACGTGGTGCCGCGTTCGGGACTTGCGCGCATGCTGGTGGTTGTGGAGGCCGGCTTCGGTTTTGGATTTCTGGCGGCCATCATCGGGTACCTCCCATTCATTTACGGTTCGTTCTCGAAGCGCGAGGTGGAAATTTCGCTGCTGGACTCGCGCGCGGGAACTCCGCCGACAGCCGGAGAATTGCTTCTCCGCCACAGTTACGAAGGCGGGAGAGAGGCGCTACGCGAGTTGCTGAAAGATTGGGAACTGTGGTGCGCCGAGTTGATGGAGAGCCACCTTTCCTATCCGGTGCTGGCGTTTTTCAGGTCGCAGCACGACAACCAATCGTGGATTGCGGCGCTGACCGCGATTCTGGACGCGTGTGCGTTGCTCAAGGTGGGCATTGAAGGCTCCTGCGAGCGCCAGGCGAAGTTGACCTTCGCCATCGCGCGGCACGCGATCGTCGATCTTTCACAGGTTTTTGGCACTCCGCCTCGCGCGCTGCCCCTGGATCGGCTGCCGGCGGCGGACGCGGCTCGACTTCGCGACAAGCTGGCGGAGCACGGAATGCGATTGCGTGACACGCCAGAAGGGCAGCAGGAACTCACCGCAATGCGCAACAGTTACGAACCGTACATTTACGCGCNNCGTGGATTCCGCAGGGGAAAGGCAAGGACAATTGGCAGACGACCGCGTGGGGCGAGGCAGCCGGCCTCGTCAGCAAGCAAGTGGCGACGGTCACGCTAGACGACCATTTTTGATTTTCTCGGAGAGCGCGGCGCTGGCGGCCGCCTCTGGGCCAGCGTTGCGCAGTTCACTCACCGACTGAGGAAAATGATGAAAGCCATTCGCGTTCATGAGTTCGGCGGTCCCGAAGTTCTAAAGTACGAAGAAATTCCCACGCCTCAGCCGGAAGCCGGGCAAGTGCTGGTGAAAGTTCGCGCGGTGGNNTGGTCGAAGCGGTTGGCGCTGGTGTGACTACCGTGAAGCCGGGCGATCGCGTGTATACGGCGAAAACCATCACCGGAGCTTATGCGGAATACACACTGACTCTCGAAGGCCAGGCGCAAAAACTGCCGGCGAACATTACGTTCGACCAGGGCGCGGCGATCTGGGTACCCTATGGCACCGCGTATCACGCGCTGAAGCAGGAAGCCAAAGGCCGCGCGAGT
>PLKR01000528.1 GCA_003140655.1 Acidobacteriaceae bacterium
CATAGTCCAGATTGCCGGTGGTCCAGGCCCATCCAGCGACCGGGCCGGGAGCGGTCCAGCGGGTATGCTGGTCGTAGGTCATTAGGCAGATGAGATCGACGGCCTCGGCCAAAGCTTTCAAGTCATACGCCCCGCGCCAATTCTCGTAAATCCATGCGGAAAAGCCGCCCTCGCCCGGCGCTCCAGGAGCATTGGGCACCGTAGCGATGGTGAGTTGCAGACCCTCGCGGTGGAAAGAGGCCGCAGCCTCACGGACCAGGATCGTNNAGCTCGCAAGAGTTCGGAAATCATTCGACTGTAGGCTTCGGGATTCTTGAGCAGCTTGTAGAAGTCTTCCTGGACGAAAGCGTTGTTGGCGACGATGGGCATGACGGGAACGTGATGCTGGCGCGCGGTTTCCAGGACAAGCGGATTGGGTCCGCCGGAGACCAGACCGTTGGCGTCAACCACGTACCAAGCAGGAACCAGAATATCAACCTTGTCGCTATGGGCCAGGAATGACCGCACCGAGACGGGGTCGCGTGTCAGATAGAAGAGCGATTTAGGNNACGGACGGCGCCACGCAATTGGGAGTGGAAGGTTCAGGCGGACGTGCTTTCGGCGTCCCAACGGTTTCGATTGACGCTCGACTGGACCATTCGTTATTTCGCTCGGCACTCGCCATCTAGTCGCGCACCTTCTGGACTTGCGGAAGCGCGAAGGCTGCTAGAGACTTCGGTATATCTGTTCGACTTCCCCACGCGGCACGCTCTGACCCGGAATACTCGAAATCACTTTCCTTGCGATCAACAACATCATCGTTGGCCCACATCTTAGTTCGTCGTTGCCAGAATAAATGGAGCAGGTATTTTGCACAGCCATCCACCGATTTTCACAGGGATAGCGCGAGAATTCCATTGACGATGTTTACCGACAGGATTACCTTCACGCCAGATTGAACCGGGAAGCGTAAGAACTTTACGGCTCAGTTACAGCGCACAGCAAGCGTAACAGCGGCTGCGATGCGAGATTGAACTGCGAAGCTCGAATCCTTCATGGCACGGTTGAGCGCGTGACAGCTTAACGGCGGTCGTGCAATCAAATCGAATCGAGAAGGTTAGAAACCTTACGGCTCAGTTTAAAGAGGGCGCAAAAGCCTAACGGCTGATGCGCCCTCAGTTTTTTGGCCTTGGACATTTCTGCCTCCGTTAGTAAACCCGCTGTCCATCTAATCTTGGATCTTCGGCTTCCTCGCGGAGGTATCGCTGACGCCGGAGCTTCCCGTGAAGGGCTTATCGGGACCTCGCCGATTGTTGTGTCCGTGCACATTCCGATTGGAATTCGGCGATGCGGAATGGCACTCACGGCGTCCGACTCCTTGCGGTTGCAGAGCGAGTGCGATCCGAACTCAAACGTGCAGGTTACCCATCTAGCGTGGACAAGCGACCGATTTCCCGTTTAGCTTGACTCGATTCGCACCGGACGAAAATACCGCACAACGTCGGGACGAAAAAGA
Source organism: Acidobacteriaceae bacterium (assembly GCA_003140655.1). Classification (GTDB taxonomy): domain Bacteria; phylum Acidobacteriota; class Terriglobia; order Terriglobales; family Acidobacteriaceae; genus Sulfotelmatobacter. Next base: position 1,496 of record PLKR01000528.1, read on the forward strand.
AACCAGGCAAGCACGGCAAGAAACAAACAGTGTATGGCGAATTCACGAAACGCATGAAACGCGCTCAGGAGAACATGGAATGTCATCCAGGCGATTGCCAGCNNCGAAGCATAAACGCTCCAGAGACAATCGCCAGGAACTCGGTGAGTTCAACCCAGACGCCCTCGTCTTGAAGCGTCGCCAATTCGCGGAAGTGGTATGCAAAGCCGATGGTGCCTACCGCAAGATACACGCAAGCGAGGGTCGTTACAGAGTTGGGCCGTTTGTTCAAATTCACGGAAGCACCTCCAGAACGGCGTCGCTGGGTTGCAATTCCTCGGCTGCTCTGGAACACTCGCCCCAGCTTCGAGAAGCGCCCGAATCGTCCCGACGAAATCTCCCGTGTCTCGATGCCAACCGTTCCCAGAGCCATAGACGGCCCACGCGAGCGCGGTACCCGGGTACTCGAGCGATTTCAATTCCAGGGCTGGATGGAACCGCAATATCTCGCGTGTCACCTCTGCATTGCCGTTGAACCCAGCCCAGTGCAGCGCCGTCGCTCCCATCTCTCCTGCGGTATCCACCGGCCAACCGGCCTCGAGCATCAGCCGAATTGCCTTGGTATTGTTGTTTTGCGCAGCGTTGGGCAGCTTTCGCTGCTCTGTCTCGGACAGCGTCCTAGCCGCGTGCGGATTCTTCGCAAGAAATTCGTGAAACACCCCTTNNTCAGGTCCTCTGGAGTGCGTTCGATGAGCAACTGGAAAACGTCTTCGTGACCGAAGTCGCGCGCTACCGAGTGCGCAGTACGGTGCGCCCCCAGCATCCAGATGTAAATGGTGCCCCCTGCTCGCGGATCCTGCTTTGGGAACCATTCCTCCGATACGTTCATCCGAATGCAGGCGGGATCGCTGTCGAGGTGTCGCCGCACGAGATCGGTGTCGCCGAGCGCCGCCGCCATCAGGACATCCGTGCGGCAGCCGCGAGACACCAGGTAGCGAGCTACATCCTGCCTGTCGTTCGGATAGTGCCGCTTCTGCTGCACGCGGACCATATATTGAGCCGGCATCGATTCGTGGTCCAGATCGCGCGCATCGATCTCGGCGCCGTTGTCGAGAAGAAACTTNNACCTCCGGATCGCTAGCCAGCAGTTCCCTTAGCTTTGGCATCAATCCAAGCCGAGCTGCGGAATGCGCATCCAATAACGCGCCGCGTTCGATGAGGAAATCCACGAGACTCGGATCGCAATCGTCCAGCACGCCGAATCCGCCGGCCCACCATTCGGTTCGCTTGCGAATATCGGCGCCTGCGCGCAGCAAGGTGTCGATGGTGGCTCGATCGCTCCGCTGTACCNNGCAGCGAATAACGCGTGTTGGCCGAAGCCGTAATTGGGCAGCGGATCGTCGATCCTCGCGCGCACCTCGGGATGACGTTCGAGCACCTCGCGGACGCGCGCTGCGTCGCAGTCGCGTACCGCCGCCTTCAACCCCTCGGCCGGACTGAGCCCTAAGGTCTCAACATGTGACTTCAGCTTTGCCCAAGTGGCAAAGCCGTATTCATTGGCCAGCGTATGCTGGACATCGGCCAGTTTGCCTTGCCGCATGCTACGCAGCAGTTCTTTGGCTTGTTTCTTGAGATATTCGAGATTCGGATTTTCAGGT
>PLKR01000425.1:0-4828 GCA_003140655.1 Acidobacteriaceae bacterium
TAGCGGTTCTGGTATTTCTCGACCGATTTGGAATCGATGAGATGGGCGATGTCGATGAGCATGCCTTGCGGGGCGACCTTTTTGCAGCTCACTTCTTCTTCCAGCGGGTTAAATAGCTTGTGGACCTGCACCGAGAGGGCGCGGGCCTTGGTCTGGCGCTCACGTTCACGGGAAGCTTTGACGCGGAGCTTGGAAAGATAGTCGCCGCCGACAGTGTCGGGCAGGATGACATCGATCATGGCCTCGCGCAGGGAGCCGTCGGTGACCGTCAGCTTGATGTGCATTTCGGACTTGCCACGGAGCCGGGCGACACTCAGACCGAAAGCACGCCGGTTGACCCGGACAGCCTGGCGGAGAGCGTCGTCGCTTTCGAAGATGGTTCCGAAACGGAACGGTAATACCGTGGAGTTGCGGAAGCAGCCGCTAACCACGCGGGCGTGCTCGATGGCCGCTTTCTGGTCAAGTTGTGCAGCGTTCTGGTCGTATTCGCTCACAATCACAGCAAACTCGCCGCTGGGATAGCTGAGCACGGGGGCTCCGTTCACGCCTTGAACGTTTTCAATTACAAATGGGCGTCGGGAACGGGTGCCGTTGGGGAGGGTCTGGTGCTCGGTAAGGCAGTACGCGTACCACGCCATATTGAACTCTCCGAACCGGGACGGAGGCGGACCAACCACCTCTCATTTTTTGCACAGCTTGAACTGCAAGTTTGGAAGTAGTTATTAGCGGTACAGGGTCTCGAACACTGGGAAACCTATGGTCAAGCTCCGCAAAGCATATTACTTCGGAGTACAGGTAAAATGCAACTTTTTCGTGGCAGAAGGCATCTCTGTGGATTTTCCCAGCTCGACGCAAGAGCGACGCTGGCGGGGCAGGTAACGTGTAATGCGTCGGAACTGGCGCCGTCCCTCCGGGTTGGCCCAGGGCAGGCCGCTTCGTTGGGTCTTTTCCTTTCAAGGGTTTGGGAGTCCTTCGGCTACTCGTAGCGCAGGCTCTCGACGGGATCGAGTTGGGCGGCGCGGGCGGCGGGGACGGTGCCGAAAATCACCCCGACCAGCGAAGACACGACAATGGCGATGATGGCGGACCAGCCGTTGATCGGTATGCGGTACTCGGTAAGGAAGCGCACCGAGTACGGGATAGCGAGGCCGATGACGATGCCAGCGAAGCCTCCGATGAGTGAGATCAGAATGGCCTCGGCGAGAAACTGAAAACGGATTTCTCGGTTGGTGGCGCCGACTGCTTTGCGGATGCCGATCTCGCGGATACGGGAGGTCACGGTGGCCAACATAATGTTCATGATGCCGATGCCGCTGACCACCAGAGTCACCATGGAAATCAGCAGCAGCATCCAGGTCAGGCCGGTGAAGATTCGGTCAGCCATGGAGAGCAGCGCGGTGAGATTGGAAACGCCGTAAACCGACTCCGAGCGGTGCCGCGACTGCAGCACCCGTTTAATCTGCGCCGTCGCTGGAATCACCATCGAGGGATCTTCCATGGAGAAATATAAGAGTTTGACGTTGGGAACCTCCATGAAATAGCGGCTGACGGAATAAGAAATGAGCATGGTGTTATCGACGATCTCAGACTGGCCGAACGTTTCCACGCGCTCCTTGAAGGTTCCGATGACAGTGAAAGGCAGGCCGGTGAGCTTGATGACTTTGCCGACGGCGGCTGACGACGAACCGTAGACTTCCACCGCCATTTTCTCGGTGATTACCCCGACCTTGTTATGGGCCTGGGCATCCTCCTGATCGAAGAATCTCCCTGAGGGGATCACCAGGTTGCGAACGAGCACGTACTCGGGACTGACACCGAGGATGGTGACGTCTTTCTCTTTGCCGTTGCCCACGGGGATGCGATCGGAGAGTTGAGTCACCGGTGAAGAGGCAACGATACCTGGTACGTCCTGCCGAACCGCATCGAGATCTTCGATGGTGAGGGGGTCGGGGTTGGAATTGCTGATGTGCGGGGCGCCGCCGAGATATTCCGCCCAGATTTCGTTGGTGCCGATGGCCTGGATCTGGTTAAGGACATATTGCCGTCCGGTCATGCCGATGGTGACGACAAGGATGAGAGACGCCGTGCCGATGACCATGCCCAGCGCGGTTAAGATGAAGCGCACCTTGTTGCTGCAAAACGTGTCGTAGGCAAACGCGATGATCTCGCCGAAGGCCATGTTGGACCGAGGGCGATCGGGGATGAGGGCAGCAGCCATGTAAGTTAGATGCTACGTAGGACCGGCGAAGCGCGCAAGGTGTCGTCGCGTAGGACTGCGCATTTTCCACTCCATCCTTTTGACATTCCATCGGTCGAGATTCCCCTCCACAGGGCAACTTCTTGTAAACTTCCCATTTTGGGAAGGATGGTATACCGTAATGGGAATCAGAGACGTGCAGGCCTCTGGCGCTGTACCTTTCGGGGAAGGGAATGCACCAAGTCCTAGAGGAATCCTACGTTTCGGTTTCGCGCAATCCTCGGGCGGCCAGTCGGAACAGACGGTTTATCAACTCACCTCTAATCTGGATGGTTCTCACGGCTCTTGCCATCCGCCTGGTTGTGATGGTCTTTCTGTTGCCCGAACAGCTCGACCCATCCCGTGACCACTGGCATTTCGGCTACGAAACGGGGCGGATCGCCCGCTCGATTGCTGAAGGCCGGGGATTCAGCAGTCCGCTTTTCGCGGAGACGGGACCAACTGCCTGGATGAGCCCCGTCTATCCTTANNGCTCGCAGGACTCTTGACGAGCGTGCAGCCAAGTGGTCGGGATGGGGCTGGGTCTTTTTTCCATACGCAGTCTATTTCCCAGTCGAAAGGATATGGGAAACCTGGCTGGCTACGTTATTGCTTAGCCTGCTTTTTCTTTTTGCCCTGCACCTTGAGAATCGATCTGAGGCGAGGCCGTGGCTTGGCTTTGGCATGCTTTCGGGTCTGGCTGCACTCACGAGCCCGGCGATTGTTTCCGTGTTGCCTTTCCTGGGAGGATGGATTTGCTATCGTCTTCACCGCCGGAGGCGAGCGTGGTTCCGTCCCGCGACATTTGCGGCGTTGGCCTTCATCCTTTTTGTATCACCGTGGTTTATCCGCAACTACCTCACCTTTCATCGTTTCATCCCGTTCCGGGACAACATAGGCATGGTCTTGAGGCTGGGTACCAAGGGCGCAACCACGCACTGGGCTCCCTATGACCTCGGTCCCTGGCACAGCGATGCCGAATGGGAACAGTTCCAGCGTCTGGGCGAATTGGGCTACATGGACAAGGAGCAGAAACAGGCTGTCGAATTCATTGGCGGGCACCCTGGTTGGTATGCGTGGACGTCGTTGCGACGAATGGTTTATATGTGGACTGGATTCTGGAGCTTTGATCGCGTCTACCTGGCACAAGAGCCGCTTGATCCGCCCAACATTATCCTGTCTACCATCTTTACCGCGCTCGCGCTCATCGGATTATGGCGAGCATTTCGATTTGAACCGGCAATCGCTGTGCTCTATGCCCTTGTGTTGATCAGTTTTCCCGTGGTCTACTACGTCACCAGCCCAGAGGTTTACTACCGGCGTCCTATTGATCCGTTGATTGTTATTCTTGCAGCCTCTCTGGTGCCGGCACGCAAGCTGAAGAGAGAAGCTAGAGAAGAACTAGAAGATCTGCGGGAACGCGAAGGCGAACTGGTCGAGGCCTGATTCGCGTTGCTGGTTCGCAGAATTCCCGCTTGAAGTTCTTCGTTTTGCAATAGCGCGTCAGTTTGACAGACGTATTCACTATCATTAGGGTAGATACGGCGCTACCGCCGCCAACTCCTTGAGTATTCCCCCTCGATCAACCCTGCCGAAATGGAAGTCCGCCCTCGGGCTCTGGCTGCTAACTTTTGGAGCCGTCCTGGTGAGTGGCTACCATCCTTACGCCGAAGATGCGGAGATTTACCTGCCGGGCGTGGAGAAGATTCTGCATCCGGAGCTGTTCCCTACGGGGCAAGAATTCTTCCGTTCACACGCTAGTTTGACGTTTTTCCCCAATGTGGTTGCGGCTTCTCTGCGTGTGACTCACTTGCCCATGGAAGCCGGGTTGTTCATATGGCATCTGGCGTCCATTTTTCTGCTGCTCCTCGCCTGTTGGGAATTGAGCGGCCTCCTCTTTAGGAATGCGAATGCGAAAGCCCGGTGGGGCGGAGTCTGTCTGGTAGCCGCGCTGTTGACGATTCCGGTGGCAGGCACCGCGCTCTACATCATGGACCAGTATTTGAACCCGCGGAATCTGGCGGCGTTCGCGGGAATCTTCATGGTGGTGCGAACCCTGGAGAGGAAATATGTGCGTGCGCTGTTGTGGCTGGCGTTTGCGGCCTGCATGCATCCGCTGATGTGGACGTTTCCATTTTCGTTTTGTGCGTTGCTGCTGGTGATGGAAAGATTCGAAAGCCGTTGGAAGAGCACCGCCGAGATCGCGGGCCTGCTGTCGTTGTGGATGCCTTTGGCGCCTGCGGCTTCCGCGGCCTATCACGAGGCGGCGAAACGGCATGGCTTTCACTACATACAGAGATGGGCATGGTATGAGTTGCTGGGAATCGTTGCGCCGCTGGTGTTGTTCTGGTGGTTCGGACGTACGTCGCGACGGCAGCGGTGGTTTATTGTCGAACGCGTGAGCCGTGCTTTCGTGGTCTACGGCCTGATCTATCTAGTCGCAGCGCTGGTGGTGGATCTGCCGGCTCGGTTTGAAGCTGTGGCCCGCCTGCAGCCGCTGCGCAGTTTGCATTTTCTTTACATCGTAATGTTTGTCGTGATGGGCGGGTTTCTCGGCGAGTATGTGCTGAAGGACCGCGTGTGGCGCTGGCT
>PLKR01000425.1:4847-6363 GCA_003140655.1 Acidobacteriaceae bacterium
TATATGGATATCGCAGGCGAGGATGAGATCGGATTTCGTTGTCTCGCGCAGAGAAGCCGCCTGGCCGATGGAGTCAAGGACAACGGCGTGGTCAGCATGTTTCCGCCGCTGGCTGAGGAATGGTGGATGCAAGTGCAGGCTCAGACTCCGTGGAAGAGTTTCCGTACAGAAGACTTTTTGCGGTTGAAAAAGACATACGGCGTGGGCTGGGTTGTGGTGCAACAGCCCGGAGTTGCCGGGCTCGATTGTGCTTACCAGAACAGCGTGGTGCGCGTTTGCCGGATTCCCTGAAGGTATTGGCGACGAGCATTCCGGAGGGCGTCTGCACCCCAAAATCCGCGTCTCGTGATCGCCGATCGGATACAATTCCAACCATGAGGCGCTTCTAGGCATGTCTACTGCGCGGGCTGTCCGTGCTCCCGAACGGCTATTTCCTTACGAAAAGTGGGGATCTCCGCTGCCTGCGCTAGCCAGGCAATACCGGGAGAACCATCCCTGTCCACATATTTTCTTGAAGGATTTTCTTGATCCGGAGACCGCGCTGGAGATGGCGACGCAGTTTCCGCAGGCTTCGACGGAGGAATGGACGCAGTATAAGCACGCGAATGAGAACAAGCTTGGCATGGCGAAACGCCAATTTTTCCCGCCGGCGCTGGGGGCAGTTGCGGATGAACTGAACTCGCCGGAGTTTGTGGCCTGGGTTTCGGAATTGACCGGGATCCCCAACCTGATGGCGGACCCCATGTTGGAAGGCGGCGGACTGCATCAGTCCGGGCCGGGCGGTTACCTGAACGTGCACACGGATTTTTCCATGCACCACTTCCACACCCACTGGCACCGGCGCGTGAACCTGATTCTCTATCTGAATCCGGGATGGCAGGAGGAGTGGGGTGGGGCGATCGAATTGTGGGAGCGGCAGGATGGCAAGATGGCGCGTTGCGCGGCGAAGTATCCTCCGCTGCTGAACCATGCGCTCATCTTCACGACCGACGAGAGGTCGTTGCATGGGTTTCCTGATCCTCTGACCTGCCCGGAGGGACAATCGCGCAAGAGTCTGGCTTTGTACTACTACACAATCGAGCAGGACAAGAAATTCACTGGACATTCCACCGATTATTTTGCGCGGCCGCAGGATGGCTGGGGGAAATCGGCAATGATCTGGCTGGATAAGAAGGCCGTTGATCTTTATTCGCGGGCCAAGGCTCGGTTCGGGTTCTCGGATGAGTTCGCCAGCAAGGTGCTGGGATTTCTTTCCGGAAAGAAATAGTGGTGGAATCGACCCCATTCCTTCCGAACAATTCTGCGAAGACTTCTTAGGCGGGGCGCGCAACGTCGGTTNNATCAGGCCCGCCTTCTGCAACGCAAATTGCAAGGTTGTGGCCAGTACGCCGAATCCGTATTTCACGCTGCGGCGGAAGTTGATGGATGAGGCTTCTTCGAAGTATTTGGTGGGACAAGACACTTCGCCAATGTGGAAATCGAAGTGTACGCACTGGGCGAGCATCTGATTGTCGAA
>PLKR01000425.1:6383-11382 GCA_003140655.1 Acidobacteriaceae bacterium
CGGTTGGAGATGTATTTGTAGAGCGGCATGCCGCCGCGCAGCGCCGTCCCGCCGATGATGCGTGAGCCCAGCACAACATCGTAAACGCCATAAGCCACCATGCTGGCCATGGCCGTGACCAGCAGCGGAGTGTACTGGTAATCAGGGTGGAGCATGATGACCACGTCGGCGCCTGCGGCCAGAGCTTCGCGATAGCAGGTCTGTTGATTGCGNNTCGTCCACAAGAATGCGGATGTCCACCAGGTCCGGCAGTTCTCCCACCGTCGCCTCGAGGGTTTTTTCCGCGTTGTAAGCGGGCATGACAACCGCGATGTGCTTGCCGTTGATCATTTGCCGCCGCTCATTATGGGATGCAGGCTCCATGATACCTGAGAGCGGCAGCCTGCGGCCATGCTTGCTCCCTTCGACGCGCTGTGAAAAACTAGAAGGTCACGGTCAGACATTTACCGCCTCCACGCTATTCGGGGTCGCGATCTAAAACAGATGCCTGCAAAGAAAACACTTTTCGAGAAGATCTGGGATGCGCATCTGGTGGCGCAGCCGGGCGGACGGTCTCCGATCATTTACATCGACCTGCATCTGGTGCACGAAGTGACCTCGCCGCAGGCTTTCGATGGTCTGCGGGCCGCGGGCAGAAAGGTGCGTCAGCCGTCGCGGACCGTGGCCACCGTGGATCACAACATCCCAACCGAGCCGCGGGGAACTCCGATCACCGATCTTATTGCTGCGAAGCAGATTGCGGCGCTGCAGGCAAACTGCAAAGAATTCGGCGTGCGGCTCTTCGACATGGACTCTCCCGACCAGGGGATCGTGCACGTGATTGGGCCGGAGTTGGCGCTGACGCAGCCCGGGATGACGATTGTATGCGGCGACAGCCACACCAGTACGCACGGGGCTTTTGGATCACTGGCTTTCGGCATTGGAACGTCGGAAGTGGAGCACGTTCTGGCGACGCAGTGCCTGGCCCAGCAGAAGCCTAAGACGATGAAAATCGAAGTGCGCGGGATACTGGCGGAGGGAGTAACGGCCAAGGATTTGGCGCTGGGAATCATCGGACAGCTCGGCACCGACGGCGCCACCGGGCATGTGATCGAATACGCCGGGGAAGCGGTGCGCGCGCTCTCGCTGGAAAGCCGCATGACGCTGTGCAATATGAGCATTGAGGCTGGGGCGCGGGCCGGGATGGTGGCGCCGGATGAAACCACTTTCGCGTATGTGCAGGGAAAGCGATTTGCTCCGCGGGATCAGGAATGGGAGAAAGCAGTCGAATACTGGCGCAGCTTGCCCAGCCAGGAAGGCGCGTCGTTCGACAAAGTGGTGGAGATGGACGCGGCGCAGCTTTGTCCGTTCGTGACTTGGGGTACGAATCCGGGGATGGTGGCGCCGGTGACGGGACGCGTCCCCGACGTCGGCAGTCTGAAAGAAGCCGNNGATATCGGGATCGACCGCGTGTTTATCGGATCGTGCACGAACTCGCGCCTTGAGGATCTGCGGGCGGCAGCGCGAGTTGCGAAAGGGCATCACGTGAGTGCGAAGGTGCGCGCCATGGTGGTGCCGGGATCGCAGGCCGTGAAGCGGGCGGCGGAGCACGAAGGCCTGCACCGGATTTTTCTAGATGCCGGATTCGAGTGGCGCGAGTCGGGATGCTCGATGTGTCTGGGAATGAATCCCGACATTTTGCAGCCGGGGGAGCGCTGCGCTTCGACCAGCAACCGGAATTTTGAAGGGCGGCAAGGACGCGGCGGGCGGACGCATCTGGTGAGTCCTATGATGGCGGCGGCGGCGGCGATCGCGGGGCACTTCACGGATATTCGGGATTGGAAGTTTCGGTGACGCGGATTAATCGCGGAGAGCGCGGGGAAAAGCCGCGGAGGACGCGGAGGAATCAATGAAGCCGTTTCGTACACATCGCGGGCGCGTGGCTCCGCTTGACCGGATCAACGTTGACACCGACCAGATCATCCCCAAACAGTTTCTGAAGCGGATTGAGCGCACCGGTTTTGGCCAGTTCTTGTTTTACGACTGGCGGTTCGCGGCGGACGGGAAAAAGAACGCTGGTTTCGTTCTGGACGAGCCCCGTTATGCAGGCGCGAGCATTCTCGTCGCAGGAAAGAATTTTGGCTGCGGTTCCTCGCGGGAGCACGCAGTGTGGGCGCTGGCGGATTTTGGATTCCGCGCCGTGATTTCGTCTTCGTTCGCCGACATCTTTGCCAATAACAGCACCAAGAATGGTTTCCTCACGGTGTGCCTTAGCGAAGATGAAGCCGCAGAACTGATGCGGCGAACCCGAGAGGTGAACGATTACCAACTCACCGTTGACCTGGAGCAATGCGAGGTGCGGGACGATCAGGGCTTTCGCGCCAACTTCCCGGTCGATGAATTCGTGCGCCATTGTCTGCTCAACGGTTTGGATGACATAGGACTCACGCTGCAACATGAGGCGGAGATCGCGGCGTACGAGGCGCTGAATCCGGCACCTGCCGTTCTGCTATGAGCAAGCAGCGGAGCTTCGCTCCGGACACCGAGGCGGCTGTCGCTACGTGAGCGGGGGTCGAGCGAGTAAAGATTTGTAAAACTTTCGCCCCGGTCTTGACCTGCGCGCCGCCACAGTTGATGCTGTTTTCATGCGGTTTTACTCTTATATCTGCGTTCCGGTTTGTACCTGAGCCACTCCATCGGGAGGACCTTTAGTAAGACGATCTGCTGTCTTTCCCGGACAAGGTTGCCGCAACCGAATCTAAAATGAATACGTCTAATATATCGCACGTCCTACGCCGACCTTGTGGAAAGGCGCAACCGACCAAAACCGTGAAAATGATCGATTCGAGTTCTCCTCAAGAAGAACCGCTGTTCGCAGCCCGCTCCCGGTGTTGGCTCGTTTTGGCCCTCGCGCTGGGCATGATCTGCGCATCCCTTTCCGGCTGCACCAGCGCCGATTCCAAACAACAGAAAGCGCAAGCTGCGGGTCCGCATACGGTTTCGGTGGCTGTGGCCAAGGTGGAGAAACAGGACATGCCCGTCTACCTGGTCGGGCTGGGGTCGGTGACCGCGTTCTACACGGCGAATATCAAGAGCCGCATCGACGGGCAGATCATGCGCGTCAACTTCCAGGAAGGGCAGATCGTGAAAGAAGGCGATTTGCTGATCTTAATCGATCCCCGCCCCTACCAAGTGCAACTGGAACAGATGCAGGCACAGCTGTTCAAAGACCAGGCAACGCTGCGCGATGCGAGATTGAACCTCGACCGCTATACCACACTAATTCCCTCCGGAAGCATTGCCCAGCAGCAGGTGGACACGCAGAAGTCATTGGCGGACCAGCTTGACGGCCAGGTGCGCACGGATCAGGCGCAGATCGACAACGCCAAGCTGCAGCTTATCTACTGCAACATCACAGCGCCGTTCACTGGCCGCGTGGGGCTGCGGCAGGTGGATCCGGGAAATATCGTGCACGCGGCCGATACCAATCCGATGCTGATCCTCACACAGCTGCAGCCGATTGCGGTGATTTTCACTCTGCCCGAGGATCAGTTGCCAACTGTATCGCTACACATGAAGAACTCGACGCTGCTGGTGGAAGCCTACAGCCGCGACAATCAGACCAAGCTGGCGACGGGCAAACTGCAGACGATTGATAACCAGATCGACCAGACCACGGGAACCGCCAAGCTGAAAGCCGTTTTCGATAACAAAGACAATCAGCTTTGGCCCAACCAGTTCGTGAATGCGAACCTGCTTCTCGAGACGCGAAAAAACAGCACGGTGCTGCCCACGGCCGCGATATTGCGCGGCCCGCAAGGAACGTTCGTCTATCTGGTGAAGTCCGACAAGACGGTGGAAGCGCGCGCGGTGACAGTATCGATTGCGCAAGGCAACAACACGGCGATTGCCAGCGGCCTTAATCCCGGGGACACGGTAGTGACCGACGGTCAGGACAAACTGCAAACCGGCAGCAAGATCGAGTTCAGGAACAGCGGCCCGACCCAAGGAACCTCGGCACCGGTTACCCCCGGATCAGGAACCCCGGCTTCATGAGTCCTTCACGGCTATTCATTCTCCGGCCAGTGGCGACCACACTGTTGATGGTGGGCGTGCTGCTGGTGGGGTGGGTCGCGTTCCTGCAACTGCCCGTCTCCGCCCTGCCGGAAGTCGATTACCCAACCATCCAGGTTGTAACGTTTTATCCGGGCGCAGATCCCGAAGTGATGGCGTCGTCGGTTACATCGCCTCTGGAGCGGCAGTTCGGACAAGTTCCGGGATTGAGCCAGATGACCTCGACCAGTTCATTTGGCAGCTCGGTCATCACGCTGCAATTTGGCCTAGACCAGAATATCGACGTCGAAGAACAGCAGGTGCAGGCCGCCATCAACTCGGGATCCACCTACTTGCCGACGGATCTGCCGAATCCTCCCATTTACAACAAAGTAAATCCGGCCGATTCCCCGATTCTAACGCTGGCCATGACTTCCGATTCGCTGGCCTTATCCAAAGTCGAGGATCTTGCCGACACAGCTCTGGCGCAGAAGATTTCCCAATTGCCGGGCGTGGGGCTGGTTTCGATCAGCGGCGGACAGAAGCCCGCCGTTCGAGTGCAGGTGAACCCAACCGCGCTCGCTTCCTACGGACTGAGCCTCGAGGACGTTCGCACGGCACTGGCCCAGGCCAATGTGGATCAGGCGAAAGGCGTCATCGACGGCGTGCGCCAGTCCTACACCATCGGCGCCAACGACCAGCTTTTCTCCAGCGATCAGTACAAACCAATCGTCGTCGCCTATCGCAACGGGGCGCCAGTGAGGCTGAGCGATGTGGCAAACGTGATCGACGGTACGGAGAACACGCGGCTTGCCGCGTGGATGAACCAGACTCCGGCGGTCATCGTCAACATCCAGCGCCAGCCTGGGGCGAACATCATCAGCGTAGTCGACCGGATCAAGAAGTTGCTGCCGCAATTGCAGGCGTCGCTGCCCTCCGCGGTAAAGGTGCAGATTCTCACTGACCG
>PLKR01000284.1:0-517 GCA_003140655.1 Acidobacteriaceae bacterium
CCACCAGAGGAATGACCACCGCTCCCACTCGGCGCACTGTGCGAACCACCGCTATAACCTCCGCCGGAGCCACCGTAGCCGCCGGAAGACCGCGGCTGAGCGATGGGCTGCCTCATGTTGAGCTGCGGGCGTGAATTCCCCCTGCGCCCGTAACTGGTCGAGCCAAGTCCGGTCGAGCCTGATCCGCGCACTTCGCTGGAACTCGATGCCGTNNAGCCGTCGAGCCGCCACGATTTCCATTCTCAGTCGCAGCGGCTTGATTCCCTGCACTTCTCGTCGCAGTACTATTCGTCTCCCGACCCGGCGCGGTTGTAGCAGCGCTCTTTCCTGCTCCCGCACCCGCCGTGCCCCGAGATGCTGTAGCGCCTGGACCGGTCGCGTGTGCGCCAGCCGTCACGGGCGAGAAATGGCTCTGCTGCATGGATTGTTGCAGATGCGCCGCCTGCTGCTGGAACGATTCCGCATGTGACGTGCTTTGCGTGCCGAAGAAATGCTGCGACCCGTTATTACGAATGGT
>PLKR01000284.1:587-3067 GCA_003140655.1 Acidobacteriaceae bacterium
GCCAGGTTCGAGAATCCAGTCCCCGCATGCAGCGGCGCGATTCCACCGAAGCGGTTGAGGGTGCCAAACCGGTTGAAGCCCACCACGCCGAACCGACCGCCATATCCGCCCCACCACGGGAAGAAGCGGTCACCGGGACCAATTGGCAACCATCCGAAGCCGCCCCATCCTCCCCATCCAAACCCAAATCCCCACGCACCGCCGAATCCAAAGAACGACACATAAGCCGGAGCCCAGAACGGACGATAGAAGCCACCCCACACCGGTCCCGGCCACCACGCCCACGCGCCGCCATACTGCATCCAGCGCCCATAGTGATATGGCGCCCAGCCCCAGGGCTCAAAGCCAACCCAAGTCCAACCGTAGTAAGGCTCCCAGACCCAGTTGCCATCGCGGTACGGAACCCAACCTTCCGGTTCATTCGGCACCCAGACCTGTCCGTAGTCCGGTGCGTCCTCCCAGGTTCCGTTGGCATCCAGATCTTCTGCGCCAACGTAATACTTGTTGGTATGCTTCCACGCATCCGCATCGCGGATCATGCGATCGCGTTCGCCGTTCCAGCGGTCCCAGTCGTCCCGTTCGGGAGCGGCGGTGATCTTGTACTTCGCATCGGCGCCGGAACCGCGTACCGTCGCCATCTCGCCCTGCTTCACCTCGCCGATGCCCTGGGGCGTTGAGATCTCTGCCTCACCCTTGCGCACAATGACTATCGAGTCGCCATCGGGCCGCACTTCAACACGGAACACGCCATCCTTATGCGCGGGATGAACCGCGATGTTAGGCGTATCGATCTCCGGCTCAGCCTCGCTCTCGCCAAACACGGAGTAATTTACCAAGCCCTGCCCCACCTGAATCTGAATGTACTTGTCCGTAAACCTCGCGATATTGGCTTGCGCGTTCGATCCGAGGCGAAGAATGTTGGCGAAGTCGAGCTGCACCTCGGCCCGCCCGCCTGCTCCGGTGGAAACTTTGTCGCCGTTGACCACGGGCTGATTTAACACAGCAGCCGACCACGTTCCCGAATCTCCTCGTTGCGTCGACACATCGCCATGAATCATGCTGACGCGGCCCACACCCTTGTCAGTCTTTGCCGGGGCTTCGCCCGAAGGCCCACCGGGCTGAGCTTCCTCCGCCAATTTCGGCGTTGGCGCGGCCTGCGGCGTTGGGGCGGGTTGAGCCGGCTGGTCGGCCTGCGCCGGTTGCGCGGGTTTAACCTGTCCTATTTCCATTGGCGCGCTGGGCTGCTCCGAGGGCCCCGGGCCTTCCTGAGTAGTTTGGGCATGCACGCTGATTGAGAGCGCACCTGCCAGAGCGAGAATTGAGACTGCGAAACTTGCTAGGAATTTGCTTTTCATAATCCACCTAATCGCAAACCCGCCACACATTCGATTGAAGCTGAATCTGAAGGATTGATGCCACTGTAGTGCGAAGCAACTACCATGCCAAAAGCGCAGCTGGCGAAAGGTCCAGCAACTTGTTTATTTTCAAAAAGAAAGGCGATGGTGCTTGAACGAGATTGAGGGCTGAATCCAGAGCCCGGTGGCCACCCTGAGCCAAGGTGGTGGTTTTCAGCCAGTGTTCGCGGCCCGTCACCGTAACTTTCGTCTTCGACGTCTCGATTGCGTCCCGTGCAAAATCGTCGTAATCGTAACTCGGTTCGACCGCACCCGGTAGAAAATCAAATACGGAGTTCCGCCGACTATCAACTCCCGCACTCCCGGCTCACTTCCCGCGTGGCCAAGGTAGGGATGTTCTTTCAGAGCTTCAACCAGCGAAACAATCCGCGTCGCCAACCTCGCCGCAGCTTCCGGCTTGTCCTTGGCCACGTAATCTCGTATCTCTCGCAATCGCGACAGCGCCCGCGGGGACCAGACAATCTCTACCGGCACAGGGCCTCGTCATCGTGCTCTCTGCCGCAGGCGCACTTCGGCGGGGGCAATTCGCGGTCCGTCCCCCACGAAAGCAGCCAGGCCTTCATATCTTCGTGCCTGACATAGTGCCCGGACTTTACCTGCCGCTCGGCCTGGCGAATCTCTCCGAGCATTCTCTCTTGGTCAGCCACGTAGGATTCGACCGCGTCGGAGATGAGAAAGTTTGAGCTTCGCCCGGAAGCCTTGGCCAGCTTGGCCAGCCGCTTCTTGGTCTCTGGTTTTAGCCGGACGCTTAGAGTTGCACTGCGTGTGTTCGCCATGAACACATGATATCACGCCACGACTAATCGAGGTTTGCCCAAAAACACGAAAGCCCCGATAGTCAGTCGGGGCCTAAATCAGAAGCAGTGGACGACGTCTGCCGTCCTAACAATAACTCTGACGGCAGCTTTGTCAAGCAACTTTATTTCATCGAGTGACCGCGGAGGGTACGGGACTCGAACCCTAGTGGCTGACTAAGCCACTCGACATTTCGCAGCGTCGTTCAGTACCCACTGGCAATACCCTCCAGACGGCTGTCTGTCGAAATGATTGTAGCTACGTTTCACG
>PLKR01000158.1:0-3696 GCA_003140655.1 Acidobacteriaceae bacterium
CACCTGCCCTTCGGAGGCACCAAAGCCACCGGCAACGGCCACCGCGAAGGCGGTATCGGCGCAATCGATTTCTATACCGAATGGAAATCGGTCTACGTCGATTACTCAGACAAGCTGCAGAAGGCCCAGATCGACCGCGCGGATTAAAGCCTGGCGCGGCGTTGAAAGGTGCGTCCGCCGATAACCTAGGGCTCTCCGGCTGGAGACTATCGTCCGCTTGTTCACGGTTCCTTCAGGTAGTAAAGTACCAGGGCAATCTGGAGGTTCCCAATGAGACGGACGCGGGGAGTACGGTGTCTGGCTGCAACCCTTTGCCTAGTAATGTTTTGCTGCGCCGCCACCGCCCAAGCTGCCCCTCGTTCCACCATGACCAGCCACGTTCCTAAGGCCGTGGCTGACCAGGTCGCGCCGCTGGTGGGTCACCTCCCCAACGCGCAGCGCTTAAGCCTGGCAATCTCTTTGCCCCTGCGAAATCAACCCGAACTCGATGATCTCTTGCAGCAACTCTACGATCCCCAAAGTCCCAGCTACCACAAATACCTAAGCGTGCAGGAGTTCACCGAAAGATTTGGTCCCGTAGAAGCAGACCACGCAGCGGTGCAGCAGTATGCCCAGGCCAATGGCCTCGTCGTTATCGACACGCCCGCCAATCGCATGGTCCTGGACGTTGAAGGCCCGGCGGCAAACATTGAAAACGCATTCCACGTAACTCTCGGCATGTATCAGCATCCCACCGAGAACCGCACTTTCTACGCACCAGACCGCGAACCCACGATTGATCTCGACGTCCCGCTATTGCACATCTCCGGTTTGGATGACTTCTCTCTGCCGCAACCCAAAAACATCGTGTCCTCTGTGAAGTCAAAGCAAGCTACGGGATCCGGTCCCGGCGGCTCGTTCCTCGGCAGCGACCTGCGAGCGGCCTATTACGGCTCGGGATCGCTGAACGGCGCCGGGCAGTCAGTCGGGCTTTTTGAGTTTAGGGGATATGAGATGAGCGACATCGATCTTTACTTCAACAACATCAATCAGCCGCTCAATGTCCCGATTAAGGGCATATCGGTCAATGGCGCGTCGCTCACCTGCCCTCCGTCATCCTGTAACGATGTCGAGCAGTCCCTCGATATTGAACAGGCCATCTCAATGGCTCCTGGGTTAAGTCAGCTCCGGGTTTACGTGGGAAAAAGTAATGTCTCCGTCTTTAATCAGATGGCCGCCGACAATATTTCCAAGACTCTGAGTTGCTCCTATGGATGGGCGGATAATGAGAGCAGTCTCGACCCGATCTTTGAAGAAATGGCGGCGCAAGGTCAGACCGTATTCGTCGCGACCGGCGATTCGGGTTCCAGTACTCCAGCGAACGTGGTCTGGCCGTCCGACGATCCCTACGTCATCGCGGTCGGGGGAACGGTCCTGACCACCAAGAGCGCGGGCGGGGCTTGGGCGTCGGAGACGGGCTGGAAAAACAGCGCGGGCATGCCTTCCCCGAACGGCGTCCCCATTCCCAGCTGGCAACAGCTCGCAGGGGTCATCACCTCCTCCAATCATGGATCGACGACCTTGCGCAACATCCCGGATGTCGCCTCGGAATCGAACGCCAGCCAATACGTCTGCGCCAGCGGCATATGTAGGAACCAGGGCGGAGGAACCAGTTATGCCGCGCCGCTATGGGCCAGCCTCATCGCAATGGTGAATGAGCAGGCGGCCGCTAACGGCGAAGCGACCGTCGGATTTTTCAACTCGGTGCTTTATGCAATTGGCACAGGATCGAGTTTCGACAGCGACTTCCACGACATCACCAGCGGCAGCAATGGCAAGTATTCGGCAGTTGTTGGGTATGACCTGGTCACTGGTTGGGGTAGTCCGAATGGCGTGGATTTGATCAACGCCCTGGCTCCGGCGTTGAAGAAATGAAATGAGCGGTATATCCCGTNNTTCCGTAGTTCGGTCGGATTTCTCTCCGCCTCCGCGTCTTCTACGGTTAGAATTTGATGGATGCCTATCACTCAAGCCCGCGAGATCACCGCCGCCAAGCGTCTCGACAACGTCCGCTACGCCATTCGCGACCTGGCCTGCGTGGCCGATGAAGTCACCAAGCAGGGACATAAAGTCCTGCCGCTCAACGTCGGCGACCCCCTCAACTTCGATTTCCAGACTCCGCCCCACATCATCGAAGCCGCCTACAAGGCCATGCGTGACGGCAAGAATGGCTACGCGCCGTCTCCAGGCATTCCTGAAGCGCTCGAGGCGATTCGCGGCGAAGCCGCGCGCAAAGGCATCACCACCGTGCAGGATGTCTTCGTCACCTCCGGCGTGAGCGAAACTGTCGATCTCTGCATCAGCGCGCTGGTCAATCCCGGCGAGGACATTCTCACGCCGAAGCCCGACTACCCGCTCTACTCGGCCGTCCTGTGCAAACTGGGCATCGCGCTCAACGCTTACGACCTTAACGAAGGCGACGCCTGGCAGCCCGAACTCGCCGACATCGAACGCAAGCTCACGCCGCGCACCCGCGCCATCGTGCTGATCAATCCCAACAATCCCACCGGCTCACTATGTTCGCGGAAAATGCTGGAGCAGGTCGCCGACCTGGCGCGCCGCCACAACCTGGTCGTCTTCTCCGACGAGATCTACGACAAGCTGATTCTCCCCGATTCGAACGGAAAAGCCACGCCGCACATCGCTTTCGCCGCCGTTGCCCCCGACGTGCCTTGCATCACCTTCGGCGGAATGTCGAAGAACTATCTCGTCCCCGGCTGGCGCATCGGCTGGGGCATCGTCTCCGGCGACGCCGCAGCCATCAAGCCCTACACCGAAGGCATTCACCGCCTGCTGCGCGCGCGCCTCTGCGCCAACCATCCCGAGCAATACGCCATCAAGCCCGCACTCGAGGGNNTTCTACGCCTTCCCGCGAATCGACATTCCCGAAAGCGATGAAGTCTTCGTCAAAGAACTCATCCGCCAGAAGCACGTGATGGTCGTCCATGGCTCCGGCTTCGGCCAAAAGCCCGGCACGCAACATTTCCGCATCGTCTTCCTGCCCGATGAAAAGACGCTGGCCAGCGCCTACGCCGCCATCGCAGATTTCATTCGGGAGAGATACGGGTCGAATGGCTGAGCCCAGACGTCATTAGAAAATTCCCGGCAACACCGCCGGCACGCGTTCGGCGTAGTCCTCGAATTCCTTTCCAAAAGCCGCCCGCAACAGCTTCTCCTCGCTGCGTACCCGGATGACCAGACCAACTGCAAACAGCACTACCACCACACTCAGAGCCGTCCAATGCTCCATCGCCAGCCCCGTTGCCACCAGCATGCCGAGCATTCCCGTGTAGATGGGATTGCGAACAAAGCGGTAGGGTCCCGCAGTGATCAGATTGTGTCCTTCGACCAGCCGCGCCGCCAGCGCCCACTGTTTGCCCAGCGTGCGCACCGCCGAAGCGACCAGCCACACCGATCCAACCGCAAGGGCCACAGTGCATACGGAAAACACGATCCCGACACTTCCTGAGAGCACGGCGACAGCCGGAAGGAACGGCCTGCCCGGAGGATGGAACCAGACCAGGGCGTATGCGCACATTTGCAGAAAAATCCCCAGCAGAGACCGCCGGTCGCGTTTGGCTTCCTGCTCGTTTGGGGGCTTTCTGCGAAGCAGAAAAACGGCAGCGAAGGCTATCCAGCACAGCACCACTCCGGTAA
>PLKR01000158.1:3738-6016 GCA_003140655.1 Acidobacteriaceae bacterium
AATGACCATGATCGAAAGGAAGTTTCCCATGAAAACAATAGCAGCAGGCTCGTTCAAGGTCCATTGCCTCGCGATCATGGATGAAGTTCAATCGAAGCGCCAAGCCGTGCTAATCACCAAGCGCGGCAAGCCGGTGGCGAAGCTTGTTCCGGTCGAGAAAGAAAAGGACGATATCTTCGGCTTCCTCAAAGGCAAGGGCAAGATTACGGGGGACGTCGTTTCTCCTATACTCACTCCCGAAGAATGGGGCGATCTCTATTGATCCTTGTCGATACGCATATCATCGTCTGGCTGGCCTTTGAGGAAGCTCGGCTGTCGAAAAAGGCGACATCTGCGATTGCGGAGGCGCGCCTGAATGGCGAAGGGCTGGCCATTTCCGATATTTCTCTCTTCGAACTGGCCAGAGCACTCAGCCGCGAACGTACCCATCTCAGCATCAGTGTTGAATCCGCTCTCGCGGAGACGGAACTGCGATTCGTCGTACTGCCCATAGACAGTCGAATCTCCGTGCGAGCATTTGGGCTTCCAAGGACTTATCCGAAGGATCCGGCAGATCGGATCATCGGAGCGACTGCTCTAGTCAAAAACATGCCGCTGGTCACGGCTGACCGCGGCATCCAGGATTCTGGCTTAGTTCGCACGATCTGGTAGAGGCCCAAAACCAGACCTCTGACTGACCTTTCTCTTTCCCCGCGAATCTGCTTAAATCAAATAAAGGCGCAACCCCGGTCGCGTCCGTGTGTTCCTACAATCGTGGTCGACATTCATTCGCACATTCTTCCGGAAGTAGACGACGGCTCCAAGTCCTGGGAAATGTCCGTCGCCATGTGCCGCATGGCCGCCGCCGACGGCATCACTCACCAGGTCGCCACTCCTCATGCCAACGACCGCTACCCCTACGACCGCGCGTATCTTCAGGGACTGGTCGCGCATCTGCAGCAATTGGTCGGCGATGCGCTCACCCTCAGCCTGGGCTGCGACTTCCATCTCTCCTACGACAATCTGCAGGATGTGCTGGCCAATCCCGCGCGTTATTCGATCGAAGGCTCGCGCTACATGCTGGTCGAGCTCAGCAATTACAGCATTCCGCAGCAAACCACGGATTGTTTTCTCAAGCTGGGCGACCGCGGCATCACCGCCGTCATCACCCATCCTGAGCGCAACCCGATTCTGCGCGAGAACCTGCAGCGCGTGGTGGAGTGGGCCGAGCAAGGTTGCGTCATCCAGGTGACCGGGTCGTCGTTCACCGGATTCTGGGGAGAGCGCACGCGCCGCGCCGCCCACTGGCTGCTGGAGCACGATGCGGTCCATGTGCTGGCCACCGACGCTCACGACACCGAGAAGCGCGTCCCCGTGCTCTCCACCGCTCGCGGCGCCGTCGCGGAAATCTGTAGCGAAGAAGTAGCGGAAGCCCTGGTCGAGGCCAACCCGCGAGCCATCATCCAATCCCAGCCTCTTCCCTATTTTCCCCGGCCGGTGCTGGGGAGTTACCGCAAGACGTCCGGCACCTAGAAAGCATCCCCTCACGAATTGTCATCCCGAAGCGAAGCGAGGGATCTTGGTGTCTGCTCGCAGCGGCGACACCGGTAGCGCGGGCAAGAACCTAGATCCCCCGGTTCGCTCGGGATGGACGAGCGTGTTTTAGTCCCGTTGTATCTGCTGAATGTATTACTGCGGGCCCGGCGAATCGTTCTTGGCAGGTGCGGCGGACGCCGGAGCAACCGCCGGAGTCGTATTCCTGCGCGCTCCCGGATCGGCGCTGTGCGACGCCGGGGTCAAGGATGCCGCACTCGGCGCGGCCGGCTCCGTGGTCATCGCGCTCTCCGGATTCAGCAGATGGTCGTGGCTCGGCCCCAGTCCCAAGCTGATCAGGGCGCGCGAGTCGGGTACGGTCTTCGATTGCCAGCCGTGGTCGGCCTGATAGCGCCGCATCGCCTCTTCACTGGATTGATTCCACGTACCGGCCGCTTCGCCGCTCAGGTAGTGCTCGCGTATCAACGCTTCCTGAATGGCCTGCGCGCGCTCCGGTTCAATCTTCTGCTGGCCCCGCGCCGTCTTCCTTCTGCTGTTCTTGTGCGAGCTCGCGTACTTCGATTTGCTGTTGTGAGCCGCGGCGGCCGTACTCGCTTTTAAGTGCTTGTCTGCTGAAAGACGTCCTGCCGGAGGATGCGATGCGGGATGGGGCTTGGCCTGGGAAGACGAGCTCGCTGACGAGCTCGCTCTGGAGTCCTGCGCGGCGGCCTTCGCGTGTTTCGTCGGGTTCGCCGTCGTGCTCTTG
>PLKR01000519.1:0-195 GCA_003140655.1 Acidobacteriaceae bacterium
GCGATAGGGTTGATCTTTACCAGACCGAATTGCCTGTCCCACTCAATTTTGCCGGCGTTCGCCCGGGACGCGGTTTGATCGCGCCGGATGCTGGTAATCCAGGCCCGCAGTCCGTCCAGCTTGCGCCGCAGCGGCTCAACTTTTCGCAGATCGCAGCATTGATCTGGATTAGTTTGCCAGAGTGCCGGACCATGA
>PLKR01000519.1:276-3487 GCA_003140655.1 Acidobacteriaceae bacterium
ATCTGCAGCTTTCCAACTTCCTCTTTCATGCCAAAGGCTCCTCATCTTCCCTCAAACTTTCAGCCGGTAAGAAAGCACTTCGCACAAACGCGGCTCCCAGCGCGTTCTCCGGGTAAGGGAAGCTCGCCTCTTCGACTAAACTCTGATTGGCGAATTTCACGACCTCACCGACGACCAGCAGCGTTGGAGACGCGAGGGTCGGCGCCCCAGGGAGATCCGAAATCGTGGTGCGGTAGATCTGTTGCTCGGGAGTCGTTGCCCGGGAAATAATCACGCAAGGAGTTTCTTCCGCGAATCCGGCGGCCGTGAGACGGCTCGAAATTTCGATATAGTTCGAGCCCGGCATGTAGATTACAAGCGTCGATTCGGCTCCGGCGAGCCTGCTCCAATCCGCAGCGGAATTCTCAGAAGCACGATGACCAGCCGTCAGCACGAGAGTGGACGATGCTTGCCGATGCGTCAGTGGTATACCGGCGGCTGCCGCGGCTCCCAAGGCTGAGGTCACGCCGGGAACAATTTCGTATTCAATGTTTGATCGCCGCAGGGCTTCGATCTCTTCCCCGGCCCGGCCGAAGATCAGCGGGTCTCCGCTCTTCAGCCGTATTACTTGCCGTCCTGAAGCCGCCAGCGTCACCATCAGAAAATTAATCTCTTCTTGACGGATGGTTCTACTCCCGCAACGTTTGCCCACGTTCTGCAACTCGGCGGTTTGCGCAACCAGTTTCANNGGCGAGACCAAATCGTCATGGAGCACGACGTCGGCGGCACGCAGCAACCGCAGAGCTTTCACCGTAAGCAGCTCGGGATCGCCCGGTCCGGCGCCCACCAAATACACCTTGCCGTTCATGCAGTCACCCTCCGTTCGTTTCTTGCCAAATCATGTTTCGCCAATTCGTCCTTCCCGGACTCCGCCAGCGCCGCCTTCACAGCTTCGCGGCTTGCCAGCGAGTGCAACAGTTCGCTCTTCCGTTGAGGGTCAAGATCACTGGCCAGCACAAGCTTTCGCGTCTCGCCCAGTTCCGCCACCCATCGGGCATATCCCGGACCAAACTGCCGCTCGAGCTGTTGCCTAAGCTTTTGCGCCAGGGAAGGACTTTGCCCATTCGTAGAGATCGCAATCTGCAGATCGCCTCGGCGCACCACGGCGGGATAGTAGAAGTCGCAATATTCCGGGACGTCCACCACATTGCACAGCACCGCACGACGCTGTGCTTCGCGATAAATCGATTCGTTGAGGACGCGCGACGCCGTGGCCACGATGGCGAGAAACGTTCCATCGAGATCTTCAGCATCAAAGGCACGGAGTTCGAGCGAGATCTTTCCGGCTTGGGCCCAACCTTGCACAGTCTCACTTGCCTGCAGAGCAATCACACGGATGCATGCGCCTGTTTCGATGAGGCCGCCGATCTTGGGTCCGCCGACTTTACCGGCGCCGACCACAAGGCAACGTTTGCCTTCGAGTTTCACGAACATTGGAAATAAGCCGCTCATCGTTTCTTCGACCTGACCTCTCCTATGCTCCGTTTAACCTTCCACGCTATTGGGCACACGCCCCTCGGGCAGATCGCGGGCGACCGCTTCTACGAATTGTCCTGCCAGGAAGTCCCGTAGTTCTGCGTCGCTGTGACGAGCAAAAAAATGTCGGAGATTCTCACTCGGCTTGCCATCGGCGAGGTACCTGCGCAGCAGGCGTTCGATGGCTTCGGGAACCTCGGTCGCGGCGCAGCGAAACCCGACCGGCCTCGCGATCGCCTGGTTCAGACCGAGTGCCCCGCCCAAGCAGAAGTAGTAGGCATCCACCATCTGTCCATTGACTTTGATCTTCTTGCCTTCGATTCCGATGTCGGCGATCCAGTGTTGTCCGCAACTGTTGGGGCAACCCGTGACGTGCAGTTTCAGATGCTGATCAAACCCGGGCAAGCGCTCTTCCAATTCCTCGACCAGCCAGCGCGAGAAGCTTTTCGTCTCCGTGATGGCCAGTTTGCAAAACTCAGTGCCGCTGCAGGCGATGGCCCCACGCCAAAACGGCGAACCGCTGACCGGCAGCCCAATCGCACCCAGCTCCTTGGCTAACTCGTCCGCTTGAATGCGAGGCACGTTGACGATCAGCAGGTTCTGCATGTTGGTGGTGCGCAATTCGCCGCTGGCGAATCGCTCGGCGAGATCGGCTGCGGCGTGCATTTGTTCGGGCGTAATCCTGCCTCGCAAAACCGTGGCCCCCACATAGCAGTAGCCAGGCTGCTTTTGCGCGTGGATGCCGATGTGATCGCGGTAGACGTCGGCCGGCGGATTCTCGGGCTCGGCGGGGTCGAGTTGAAATCCGATCCGCCGCTCCAGCTCTTTTTGGAAATCTTGCGGCGTCCAGCCGTGCCGCAGGAAGAGAAACTTCAGGCGTGCCCGCTCGCGGTGTTCGCGCAGTTGATCGGAGTCGCGAAACAACTCGGCGACTCCCCTNNCATGAACCACACGCTCGGTCGCGGTCAGGCCGACGTCGTTGATCTCCGGATACGGGCACCAGACGCGGCATCCCGTGATGGAGATCTTGAACTTGCGCGGCAAATTGTAGAACTCGGCATTCCCCGCCAGCATGCGATCCGCCTCCAGCGCGAGCGGCGACGCATCGCAGATCTCGTCCGCGTCCACGCCGGCGACGGGGCAGCCCGTGATGTTCCGCGTGACATCACCGCAGGAGCCGGTCGTGTTCAGCCCGACGCGCCAGAGTTCTTCCAGCACTTCAGGAAGGGCCTCGATCGTGACCCAGTGCAACTGGATGTTTTGCCGCACGGTGAGATCGGCGGTGCCGCGCGCATAGCGGCGGGTGAGTTCGGCGATGGTTCGAAGTTGGTCCGATCGCAATAGTCCGTTGGGAATTCGAATGCGCAACATGAAGAACGGCAGCGCAAGTCCCTGGCCGTCTTTGCCGCCAAGCACTCCTGCGCCGTCGCCTTGCGTATAGACTCCCCACCAGCGGAAGTACGTGCCAATCCACTCGGGGGGAATCGAGTCGAAGCCCTCGCGCGCAAAACGGCGAATCTCGGCGAGACCGTCCCAGGGATTCATCGCGCGCTTCAAACGTTCCGACTTCTGCGCTTTGGTCTCTTTGACCGGACTTGCCATAGACGGACTTGCCATAAATGATTTCCCCAGGCTGATTTGCCACAAAAAAACCCACCGCCAGATGCTCTCTGGCGGTGGGTGATAAGTGCTGATG
>PLKR01000519.1:3525-11986 GCA_003140655.1 Acidobacteriaceae bacterium
CGGTATGTTTGGATGCATAATTTCGATAGAACGCATCAGAATTTTCGCACCCGCATAGGCCGACCTGCGCGCTTCACTTGAAACTTGGCTTCGGCGGCGTGCACACTGAGTCAAACCAGCGGCTGATGTATACCTCGGCGTGGGCTTCCCCGCAGTAATGCCGGGCTCCGGACGCTTGTGCNNATCCCACAGACTTCACATCGGAATTCCTGCAGCGCCGTCACGTTTTCGCTCCGTCTATGGAATGGCCGGCCGCGCTTACTTTGCGGTAGAGGCTGGTCGCTGATTTGGGGTCAGCACCGTCAACCCGCCGACTTGCTCCCTCTTCACGGTACCACGAAGGTGGGCGGCATGATCCATCATCCAAAGCTCGGGAATGATTTCGCCGACCAGTTGTCCATGACAGAAAAGTCGCACCACGGAACTCTCAGAAACCACGATGCCCACCGCTTTCGTCACAGCGCTCATGTTGGCGGCGGCAATGTGACGGCTGCCAAGTCCCAGCGGCACATCCACTTGCGCGGCCACGGCGTCGAGGTAGCGGCACGCGGAGAGGACAATTCCGTCGTGACTCACCACGAACCCGCCATCCAACTGCGCCAATTCCTTGATGGTTCCGCGGAGATTGAGATTGGTAACGTGGCGCGACGACTCAGGATGCCCCGACAACGGATCCAAAATCAAAGGCCGGGATCTGGCGAGCACGGCATCCTCATCTCCCAGCGTGAACAGCGTGCCCACGCGTCTTCCCTCTCGACCCTCGCGAGCAATTTCAACGGCGAGCTCGATCAGCGGCTCAAGAACCTCCGGATTGTATTCCGTTACTTCGCAGAGAATACTGTCAAACATCCATCGTGCTCCTCGCATCGAGGCATTCACACACTTGATTTCATCGTCGTCCCGACGAAGTAGTCACTGACAATCATGCGGCTCCAAAGCTCAGGTTGGAGCCCCAGGTAACGGCAGCCAGACCTGAAACCGCGTGTCACCGGGTTTGGAACTAACCTGAATATTTCCCCGGTGCTTCTTCACAATTCGCTGGACAGTATCGAGGCCGAGGCCCGTGCCTTCCCCAACTCCCTTGGTTGTGAAAAAAGGCTCAAAGATGTGGGGCTGCACTTCATCTGGAATTCCCGGGCCGTTATCGCCAATCTCAACCACAACGCAACCGTCGTCGCGGTAGGTTCGGATGCGAAGCTCGCCTTTTCCGTGCATCGCGTCAATCGCGTTATCAATAATGTTGGTCCAGACCTGGTTCAGCTCGCTTCCAAACGAATTCACGAGAAGAGGAACGGGTTGGTAATCGCGCTGCACCACCACTCCTTGTTTCAGCTTGTGATTCAAAATCGTAAGCGTGGTTTCCAGGCTCTTTACAACGTCCACGTTTTGCACCGGCGCCTGGTCCATGTGGGTGTATTCCTTGATTGCTCCGACCAAATCCGATATCCGCGAGGTACTGCTCTCGATTTCGTGCAACAGGCTCGCAACCTCCACCGAAGCGGCGATCCTGACCAGAGCGGCTCGCGCGGTCCCCGCATCGAGGATCGCGAACAACGATTCGACCACTTGCGGCTTGATATTCCGTCGGGCCAGGCCGGCCGCCAGCAGCCACAAATCGTTCTGCCCATGACTGCGCAACAAAGAATCAATCTGCTCTTCCAGATCGCTCATGGTCAGCGGATCCGGTGGAACTATATCTTGCGTGAATGAAGCTTCCAGTTTTTCAATCTCTGATTTCTGGACGGGCGAGAGATCGCGCTTTCCCAGGTCGAGACTCGCGTCCCTGATTTTCTTCAGCATGTGGCGCAATTGACCGGCGGCGCGCTTCGCCGCGGAAGCCGGATTGTTGAGTTCATGCGCCAGTCCTGCCGAAAGTTTTCCCAAAGAAGCCAGCCGGTCCTGCTGTTGTTCGCGGCGGGTGGTTTCGCGGATCCGGTCAGACATCAGACCCACAAGACGCTGGGTCAGCACCGGCATCTTCTGTATAAGATCTGGAAACAGTGAGGCAGGAAATCTTAGGGCGCGGCTGTCCGTCTCGGCTCGCCCGCTCACGGTAAACCGCTTCATCCTCGAAAACGGCAGTACTCCGGTAACGTCACCTGGCTCCAGGTCAAAGATGACGGCTTCGCCCGCAACCTCGCCCCGCCCTTGAAGTCGCCCCTCAAGAATCACAAACATCGAATCGGCTGGATCGCCTTGGCGTGCATAGGTGTCACCCGCCTTAAGATGCAACTCTTGCGATTGGCTGATGAACCAGGAAATCTGATCGTCTGGCAAATCAGCGAATGCGGGGACACGAAGTAGTTCGGATTTTTCGACCATTTACACCTTGCTCAGATACTGATGGATGAACTGCACTGCCACCGATCCTTCACCGACTCCGGAAGCTACTCGTTTTATAGAACCGTGGCGCACATCGCCCACGGCAAAGATGCCGGGAACATTGGTCTCGAGCAGGAACGGGTCCCGGTCGAGCGTCCACCCCTTCGTGCGTTGCCCGTCACGGATAAGGTCTGGGCCAGTCAATAGGAAACCGCGCTCGTCCCGCTCAACGACATTCGCCAGCCAATCCGTCCGCGGCGACGCTCCGATAAAGATGAACATCGCACTCAGCGGCACGCGCTCAATCTTGTTAGTGTCGGAACAAAGCACAGAAATTTCTTCCAGATGTGTATCGCCATGCGCCTCGGCCACGCTGGCATGCGTCCACAGCTGAATGTTATGCATCTCTTTAATCTGGTCGATCAAGTATTGTGACATGGTGCTGGAGAGCGATTCGCCGCGCACAAGAATAATGACGCGATCTGCGTATCTCGCGAAGTTCATTGCCGCTTGACCCGCCGAGTTCGCGCCGCCCACCACATAAACGATCTCACCCTTGCATGACAGAGCCTCAGTCGCGCCGCCACCATAGTAAATCCCCGCACCCTGCAACCTGTCGATGCCCGGAACGTCCAGGCGTCGCCACTGCACCCCAGTCGCGATCATCAGCGCGTGACAGGAGATCTCGTTTCCATCCGAAAACTTGATGATTCGGTAAGGTCCTTCCACCCGGGCGCCAACAGCCTCCTGCGACAGGATTTCCACTCCNNGGAAATCCAAGATAGTTCTCGATGCGGGAACTCATCCCAGCCTGACCGCCGGGCGCTTCCCGCTCAATCATCACTGTGTGCAAACCTTCGGAAGCTCCATAAACGGCGGCAGCCAAACCGGCCGGCCCACCGCCTACAATCGCGAGATCATAGAAACTGGTTTGTGCGCGCGTCCGCAGCCCGACCTTCTGCGCCACGTCCGAGGGCACACCCTCAAGAAGCTTCGTCCCGTCGGGGAAGAGCACTACGGGTAGATTGGCGGCCTCTGGACCCAGAGCTTCCAGCAGCCGCTTGGTTTCTGGATCATTGGCGGAAAGCTCCACGTCAGTCCACTCATACGGGACGCGGTTGCGCGCCAGGAAGTCCCGCAACTCATAACATTTGGGCGACCAGCGGGTGCCCAGCACCCGGATTCCTTCAAATGTTGGACGGAAAGAAGCTTGCCAGTCATCGAGCAAATCATCAAGTTGCGGGTACAGGTGCTCCGCGGGAGGATCCCACGGCTTCAAGAAAAAATAGTTGATGCTGGCCTGATTGATGGCGCTGATCGCGGCGCTTGTGTCCGCATATGCAGTGAGCAATGCCCGTTTCGCACTGGGAAAGATTCCCATCGCCTGTTGCAAGAATTCCACACCGTCCATGCGCGGCATGCGCTGGTCTGCGAGCAGCAAAGCCACGCTGTCATTACGCACCTTCAACTGCTTCAGCAGGTCGAGCGCCCCCTCCGGCGAATCGCTTCCTATAACCCGGTATTCAGCGCCGTACTGCGAACGAAGATCGCGCTCTATCGCCCGCAAGACATCAGAGTCGTCATCCACGCTTAGCAAAATTGGTTTGGCCATGCTCGGTCTCGGTTCCAGNNGAGTTGGTTAGATACAGAAAATTGCATTCGGTCGCGCAATTCCTGTCATTGGGATCTGTCGAAGGGTCGTGACGACCACTCGAAAAGGTGCTCAAAGATAAACAGACACCGGGATGACAGTCGCGATTGTGCCACCCAGATGGCATATCGCGCGCGCCTAAACAGGAGGTCCGCGGTTGCGTCCGCAAGAGTTTAATAGTGTGTGAGGCCCGCCAATATGTTTCGTGCCTGCTCAGAGTCCTCCGAATTCAACTCGGCTGACTGCTTCAGGTAGCGTTCGGCTGCTGCCCGGTCTCCTGATTTCAGGGCGATAACTCCTGCGTGATGGAATAGTCTTGCATCGCGAATGCCAACTGCCAAGGCGGTCTCAATCTGCTTGCGTGCCTCGATGTCTTGACCATTGACGTGCAGCGCCCAGGCATAAGCATCCAACGTATACACGTCATGTCGCCAGGCATATTCCTGTTCTGCCACCTTCAGGGCTTTGGCTGGCTGTTGCACGTGGTCGACATAGTAGAAGATCAGGTCACGGTTGGCGTTGTCCTTCCTGCCAGATTCCAGCAGGGCGTTCGTCTCAAATTCTGCAAAGGCCTTCTTCGCCTCGCCATTGCGCCCTGCCAACTGCAAGGCTTCGGCCAACTCGTACAGGTTGCCGGGGCGAGGCGTAGACTGGTAGCGCTGCTGGAGCAGGACCACGGCGTCCTGATAACGCTTTTGCGCGATGCGAAGCTGGGCTAGATTGCCCAATGCGAGGGGATAGCCGGGGGCAGCTGTTAACGCCTGCAGCAGAAGTTTCTCCGCCGCATCCGGGTCGCCGGAAGCGAAGCGCAGATGGCCCATCTGGGTCAGGATCCCAGCGCGCTCATCTGTTTCAGTCGGCGGCGTCGACTGATAAGCCAGGTCCATCAATTCATAAGCCCCTTCTGCGTCCCCGAAGAGTTCGCGTAAGCGAGCCGCCCGAACCAGGGCAGGCAGATTGCCGGGGCGAAGATTGAGCATCCACTGCGCGGACGTCTCGGCATCTTTGTAGTTGCCGAGTTCCACGTTCGCGTCGGTTAGCAAACCGTAGACCATGACATCGTCGGGAACCTTTTTGTTCAACTCTTTGGCTGCATCCAGTGCCGCGGGGAACTCATGTTCGGCCAGCAGAATCGAAACTCGTACTTTCTCGGTGTCGAACTTGTGCGGAGCCAGTTCGAGCGACTTCTTTACCGCGTCCTCTGCTTGAGCGTAGTAGGCAGCGTCGGAAGTTTCTTGCGCGCGGCGAATCAGCGCTATCGCGAGAAGATTGTAGCCCGCATATTGCGTGGGCTTCTCAACGATCTCCTTTCTGGCTTCCGCGACACTTTGCGCGGCCGGTGAAAGAGCTGTACTTACAGGAGAGGTTGTGGCTTGCCCAGCGGCGAACGTAGAAACAATCACCAACAACGCTGCAAGATTCTTGTTCATCGGAAGCCTCATTTCTAAAGAATGAAGTCAACTGTGGCCGCCGCCCTGCGACGACGGCCACACGGTTTACCTACATCACCGGGCAGATGCCGCCGGGTTGTCCGGTGCAGCCTGCCTGGCCAGGTCCAGTGTGGGCGCTGTCGCGTCCATTGTTGGCTGGCATGACATAGGGGAAGGAATTGTTAAATCCTTCGGTTTTTGTTTGTACGCCATCTCCGAGCGCCAACCCGTACTTCGTGGGGTCTACCAGGATGCCTTCGACGGCACGGGCGGAGATGTCGAACACATCGTCTACCGGTCTACGTCCGTTGGGATAGCCGGCCGAATCGCCGGCGATAAACCCCAGCCGCAGTTGGCTGCCCACCGCGGTCGGGGGGATGCCGGTGTTGAGCCGCAGCAGATCAGCAATGGGACCTAGATCGCCCGATCCGCAACCGGGACATATCGGAGCCTCATACTGCACAAGTATCAGCAAGTCGGTGCGCGGATTAGGCGCGACCGGGACACCCAGTGAACTGAACACGGACGCCAGCACCGGCTCCAGAACGAAGCTCGAGAACTGCGAGTCGTTCTTGGGATAGTCCATGCTGAAGCGGTCCTTGAACCCAGTGCCAATGACCACTTCGTTGATCAACGGATTGCCTTCACGGTTCACGTGCTGGAACGTACCGATGTTCTGGTCTGGATTCGGGGAGCGCCGCACCGTGATTTCATGACGCGATGTGCTGCCATAGGTTCCGATGACAGCCCGTTTGTCGCTGGCGGGGTGGATCTTGCCGTCCACCGTCAGCATTGTGATGGGAACTTCCAGCACAATGGAATTGACGTTGTAGCCGCCCACGGCGTCAGGCGCATAGTTGTGGGTATTGTCAGCATCGATTGCCGGCGACAGCACCGGACCGACTCCGCTACGGAAATTCAGGGAGTCAAATGCAGCCCCCAGGTCGATGAAGAATGGGTCGTCCGCGGTTCCGGCCCATACACTGATTCCGTCGCCCAGGCTATAGATCCCCTGGCTAAACAACGTTTGATAGGTGGGCATGGTTAGCGGACCCACATTGGAAGGCACCGCATACAGGGTCTTTCCGCCGTTCAGACAGGATGCCTTTCCATTCTTGATCATGGTCACGGTGTAGGTCTGGCGCAGGCTCAAACCTTCCGCGCCGGGCCCACTCAATGAGGTAATCTGCGGAATGCCGGCGATGCCGCCGGCGAACCCTGTGAATAGGTTCGGCTGGCGGATCTCGGTGTTGAAGCGGAATTGGAACGTGACGTCATCCAATCCGTCCTGGTTGTTATCCACGTGCATCTCATAGAGCACGTTGGGATCGAAGGGAAAATAGTTGGGTCCATTGGCGGGCTCAAGCAAGGGGTCGACATTCAGAATGAAGGTGACCTTGGTTGGATCGTCATAGCTGACAAAGGCGTACCAATCGGTGACATCCGCGGCACGGTCCAATGCCGTAATCGGCGCTTCGCGATGGCTGGACGCGAACAAGCTGGAAGGTGCCAGCATGAACAGCGACATCGCGAGGGCCACCACTGACTTTAGCTTCTTCATGGTTTTTCCTCTTGGAGTGACATTCGCGGACGTCGGCCGCCGTGGGCTAGAACTCTTCCCCGGCGCGGCGCCAGAGCAGATGACGACGGAATCCGTCTGCGTAACTTAGGTACGTCCGTAACCGCGAAGTGGATTGACCGTGCCTGGTTTATTTGCGAGCTATATTCAAACTGAACGGCACGCACGGACTGGGCAGCAAGTGCGCGCTCGCCGGACGGGGGCGATGGCAGACTGCATCTCATTTATTGCGGGATCCAGTGGACATGGGAAGTGAATAGCCCGTCCACAAAACCGATCTGGTAAACGAGGAACATGCCGAAGGCAACGCTCGCCATTCCCGAAACGACCGTCAGATGCCGATTCACGTTGAAGAATTTCTTCCCCGCNNGTAGGCGGTTGACCAGAGCGGACTCTTGATGGTGGAAAGCACTAACAGGGCAACCGCGGCGGACCCAGCCAAACCATGCACAAGGCCGACGACCAAGGGTCGCATGGTTTGATAAAGGCCCATCTTGCCGGCCGTCCTGTCAAAGAAGGATTGAATCCGGCCGGGAACTCGCGAGCTTTTATTGCCAGCGTTTTCAAGCGCAGGGTGCGCCGAAGCCTTCGGAGTCAGGCGATTCGTGATCCAACTCATCACGCCGGTTAGATTCAACACCCCCAGCAGGATGAGCATCAAGGCAACACAAAACTCCATCGACAACCCGAGCCGGGGTGGTATGACCACGCCGAAGATGATAATTGCCGACCCTACAAAGAAGATGGTCAGAGTGTGACCCAGGCCCCATAACAGCCCAATGGCCGCCGAACTTCTGATCGAACCTTGGCGGCTCACAATTGTCGATACTGCCACCACGTGATCCGGGTCAGTGGAATGACGCATCCCCAGAAACAGGCCCAGCAAAACTACGGTCAGGAATGGAACCAGTTTGTCCGTGGAAATAAAACCTTGGCGGAATTGGACTGACCCGACGGCAGACGCCATGATGCCCAGCCCCAGCACAACCATGAATGCGGATGACAAGAAGGGAAGATAGCGCAGAGCCGCGCTGCCGGCTTGCACCCGCGCTGCCATCAAGCGTTTGGTGTAGACCATCACGAGGCCAATAACCACCAGGACACCGGCCAGGCCCACGCTAAATGCGGTAATCAAGAACAAACCGAAACCGATCCGGTGAAGGGAGAAGGCACTCAAGAGCACGACCAGCGCGGCCGGACAAGGCACGATTCCCCCAGTGATGCCCAAGAGACAGAGTTCGCGCAACGACAGAGCGCGCCCAATTGGTCGTGAAGCTGGAAAGTACGCAGCGGAATTCGCNNGTGCGAATGCTGCTCTCCCGGAGCGTGCGAATGTTCTCCGGTTTCTCCGGTCCAATGTTTTAGAAATGTGAAGATGCCGAGTCCGGCGACGCTCAGACCGGAAATTGCTCCAAGCCATGGATAAAGTTGCTCGGGAACGATGTATCGTGATGCGTACAGGGTCACAGCACCCAACAG
>PLKR01000519.1:11998-14781 GCA_003140655.1 Acidobacteriaceae bacterium
ATCAGTGCTGCCGAAAACAGAACCCAGAAGCTCAACTTACTCTGGGTCGAGATGAGATCAGTAAAGCGGCTGCGCGGAGTATTCTGTGCGCGGGCTGCGGGCAACTGCGGAGAGCCGGTGGAGGCTATAAACGCGCGATTCGATGGTTCCGCCTCATTCCGATTAAAAGAAGCGACGGCAGCCAACGATCCTCGTTCTGGTTGAGTTTCTCGTTGAGGTGGGGGAACGTACGCGGAGGCAGTCTGACGTGATTTGTTTGTCCCTGAAACGATTCGGTTCGTTGAGGTTCTAGTTGTGGAAACTGAAGCGCTGCTCCCCGCGTCTGCAGCCACCGTCCTGTAGCCGACCGAAGCCGATAATTGCTGAGGTGGGCTGTTCAAAGCATCGCTGGAGTACGTAGTCAGCTCCAGGCTGCGATCGGCGGCCGGAGCAGAACTGTTAAGAATCTGGGCTCCATCGCCGAGAACCACGATCTCTTTCCAACCTGCCCGCCCCGGGAAGTTGTTATCGGCGTAGGAGAGTTGGTGAACGCCCGCAATGAAATCAAGCCGGCCGCGAAATACGAATCCGATTTTCATCGTAAGCAGACCGCCAGCGCCCTCGGCAAACGTCGCGCGCCGCTCTATCGTTTCAAATTGGACAGGCCGTCCATCGCTCTCCAACGAAAGGCCTGCTTTCAGAAGTGGCTCCTGCCCATCGAGGTAGCGGTAGACGCTGGGGTCATCTGGCTTTGGGGTAACATCGAACTTCCGAATCTCTTGATATGTGGGGATTTCAGCCATATCCACCAGATACAGGATCTCAATCGACTGTTGGCCGATTGTGATCTTCGAATAGTGATTGACGCTGAAATTTCCCATCGGGTGGGCGAAACATGTCGCAGAGCCCAAAATCAGCAGGAATAACCCCAGGAGAAATCCCAGCCGGCAGTGCCTGCCCTTATCGTTCTGCATTGGTTGACCTCAAATCTCGGTTACGCGCTTGCCCGATGTCTTCCAGAGTCCTGCCCGCAAGTTCGGCGTTGAAGATGTGAAAGTGCGGGTTTATCTTCAAAGCACGGGTCAGAAAGTCCTCGGCCTCAGAGTCCTTGGCCAGGGCGTGGTAGATCATGCCGGCATGAAACAGAAGAAGCGGATCGTTCGTATGCAAAACCAGCGCTTTGTTCAACGCTTCGGCCGCGTCCTGAAGTCGCCCATTCTTGTATAGAACCCAGGCCAAAGTGTCCCATGTGTAAATGTCGTGCCGCACCTCGAGCTCTTTTCGCGCAAGTTCCAGGGCCTCGTGCAGCTTGACGCCTTGATCGGCATGGAACAAGGCTAGTTCCCGATTGGCCAGCACTCGATTCAATTCGCCCAGGTGTCCGATGTATTCGACCAGGTCATACTGCTGCTGGGCTTCTTTCTCCTTTCCCACCTTCCGGTAAACATCGCCTAATTCCTCGACATAAACCGGGAACGGAATAATGGCAATCGATCGCTGATAGAGGTGAATCGATTCGTCGCACTTGCCCTCCGCCGCCCGAACCTTTGCCAGCCCAGCCAGTGAGCGATAGTGATTGGGATCGGCGGTTATGCCCGATTCATAGGACAAGGCGGCATTCGCCAGATCGCCCGCTTGAAAGTAGCGCTCGCCTAGTTCGAAATAGAGCCACGCCAGATTCTCTCGGGGCACGTTGATTTGAAGCGCCGCCGCTATGGCACTCCGCATCAACCGGATAGCTTCCGCCGAATCGCCGTGCAAAAAGCGCATGTAGGCCAACCGACTGTCACTCATGTAGGCAAGCGCCAGGGGCGAAGAGGTCACCCGGCCAAGGATTTGAACAGCGGTGTAAGCCTCTGACGCCTCGTCGTAATCTCCCATGTCGGTGTAGGCATCCCCTTCGATGGCGAACGCCGGGAGGTTCCCCGAGCCCAAACTGATCGCTTGCTGCGCATAGGCTAGAGCGTCTTTGAAACGATGCTCTCCCATGTACACCAACGCGATGTGAACGAGCGGATCGGCAGCGTGGAAGTCGTGCGGTGCCAAGTCGAGTGATTTCTTGAGCGTTTGTTCGGCCAAGTCGTAGTAGGCAATGTCGCCGGTCTCCCTGGCCTTTTGAAAAAAGGCAGAGCCTAACTCGTCGTAGCCTGCGTACTCATTCGGCGCTGACTTCACATGAAGCTGAAGTGATTGAACTTGTTTGTCCGTCCCCGAATTAAGGCTTAAGCCTGCCGAGGTGAGCGT
The DNA here is from genome assembly GCA_003140655.1 of Acidobacteriaceae bacterium. Taxonomy (GTDB): domain Bacteria; phylum Acidobacteriota; class Terriglobia; order Terriglobales; family Acidobacteriaceae; genus Sulfotelmatobacter. Next base: position 14,222 of record PLKR01000519.1, read on the forward strand.
TTTCGTTGCCGCGGTCTGGCACCACGCTGCTGAGGCACAAAGAGTCAGAAGAAAAAGTTGCCACTTCGCCATTCGAGCCTCGCAGTTCGCAAATTGAGAGGGCTGACCTTGGTAAACAGTCCGACGGTTGAGCTCCCAGCCTGGCAGAGCTTTTCCGGTGTTTACCTGGCCGCTGCCTTACTTGGGTAATACGGGTTGGAGNNTGCGAAAGGATGGACACAATGATCTTAGGCATGACAACGTCGACATTCACGCTGGTGCATGTGTTGATAAGCCTGGCAGGGATTGGCTCGGGGCTCATCGTGGTATACGGACTGCTTACCGCTAAACGGCTCGACGGGTGGACCGCCATCTTCCTGGCGACCACCATCTTAACCAGCCTGACCGGGTTCCTTTTTCCAGTCGAGCATATTTTGCCGTCTCACATCGTCGGTATCATCTCGCTGGTGGCATTGGCCGTTGCGCTCGTGGCACGCTATGCTCGCCACATGGAGCGCTCTTGGCGCTGGATCTACGTGGTCTGCGCCGTGCTCGCGCTCTATCTGAATGTATTCGTCGCC
>PLKR01000519.1:14811-15040 GCA_003140655.1 Acidobacteriaceae bacterium
GTGATTGGCATTTTCGCAGTGAAGAAGTTTCGCATCGAGCCGATCGCCGCCCCAGCAGCATGGAGAAATACTAAAGCGTCTTGAACCGGTGTTTGTTGATCCTCTCCTTCATTCGTAACGTCTAAGCTGTGACGACAGATATCACTGAGATCTTTCTCCCGTTGAGCGTGCCGACAATCCTGACGCGCCGCCCCGCTCCTCGCTTCAGCGCAATGCGGTCGCCCTCGAG
>PLKR01000519.1:15057-15281 GCA_003140655.1 Acidobacteriaceae bacterium
TGTCGGACGGTGGCCGCGGGGGCCCTGATTCGGCGGCCGTGCCGGCGACAATTCCCGGAGTTGCAATAATGAACGCCAGAGCGCAAGCCATGGCGCCGACTAATGCGATAGTCTCAATCCAGAGGCGCGCTTTCATCGAAGAAACCAATCGAGGGACAGGGACCAAGCCGGCCGCTCCTCGCACTTGTACATGCGCAATTGATGTGCCATCGCAAACCATTGAT
>PLKR01000503.1:0-1293 GCA_003140655.1 Acidobacteriaceae bacterium
GATGCGAGCAGCACGATGTCCGCCGCCGCGCGGGCCGCGTCGGTCGCGCCGGAAACCGCGATGCCGCAGTTCGCTTGCTTGAGCGCGGGAGCGTCGTTCACCCCGTCACCAGTCATACCGACAATATGGCCGTGCTTCTGCAGGACGTCGACAATGTTGTATTTGTCTTCGGGGAATACCTGCGCGAATCCGTCCGCTTTTTCGATGGACGCCGCAGTTTCCGCCTTCTTTTGTTTGTCCCGCAATACAGTGGCGTCCAGGATGTTCGTGCCCATGCCCAGTTGACGAGACATTTCCTTGGCGATGGCCAATTGGTCGCCGGTGACCATTTTGACTTTCACGCCCATCTGCACCGCGCTCGCGATGGTCGCTTTGGCCTGTTCACGCGGCGGATCGGACATGGGCAACACCCCAACGAACTGCCACTTGTTGTCCTGATCCGCGCGGGCCACACCCAAGGAGCGGAAGCCTCGTGCCGCAAATTCATTGACGGCTTTCTCAACTGCGGGTTTTACGTCCGCGAGGTTGGTCGCCATCTGCAGAATGACCTGCGGCGCTCCCTTCGCCACCTTGAACTGCTTTCCGTCGGAGTCCTTTACGGTGGCTTCAGTGCGCTTATGCACCGGATCGAATGGCTGGAAATGAAGGACCTTATATCTCTTCAGTTCTTTATCGTCCTTCACGCCGCCGATCACGGCNNCCATTGACACAGAATGGATCGCCCAGCGTCAGCTTGTTCTGGGTCAAGGTGCCGGTCTTGTCCGAGCACAGCACATCCACCCCCGCGAGTTCCTCGATCGCCGACAACTTGGTCACAATCGCTTGCTTTCTTGCCAGCAAACGCGCACCGACCGCCATGGTGACGGACAGCACTGTGGGCATGGCTACCGGGATTGCGGCCACCAGAAGCACCAAGGCGAATTCCAAGGTGCTCAGGATCGGGTCATGACGGAAGAGTGCCAGAGTGACGATTACCGCCACCAGACCCACGGCAAGAACGATCAGGTAATTGCCAATCTTGAGCACAGCACGCTGGAAATGGCTGACGGTATGAGCATCCTGCACCAATTCCGCAGTCTTGCCGAAATAGGTGTTGGTGCCGGTGGCGTACACCATCGCGTCGGTTTCGCCGCGCTTGATAATCGAACCCGAAAAGACTGCTTCACCGGGGTTCCGCGTCGCGGGCAAGGATTCTCCGGTCAGCGCAGACTGATCGACTTGCACTGGGTCGCCGGCCAACAAGCGTGCGTCTGCGGGCACGATGTCCCCCAATAGCAACCGGATGACATCACC
>PLKR01000503.1:1309-4846 GCA_003140655.1 Acidobacteriaceae bacterium
AACAGAATGATGAAGAAATCCACCCAGTGTCTAACCACCCCCGACAGAATCACTGCCCCTTCGATCATCCATGGAATCGGACCCCAGAAATAGCTCAGGAACTTAAGGAATAGATTGTCTTTCTTTTCCTTGATCTCATTCGGACCATATTGCGCTAGCCGTTTCTGCGCCTCGGCTTNNCAATCTTTTTTCGACTTCCGGCATCGGCAGGGACTTCAGATCGTCCTTGGAATCGGGCTTGGACACCAACCTAGGTTCGGCATTCTTGGCCTTCGATTCGGGAGCCCTCGGCTGATCGACGTTGGCCTTCATAATGGATAATCCTTTCTGTCGTTGCCATGCCACGTGCAGGACGACCCGCTTTTCCGTGACCTTAATTCTGTGCCCGCGAAATATCGCATCAATGCGTGCCTTTAGGCCATGCCGATTTCCTTTTGGTTTGTGACTCCATAATCTCAGCCCGGACGATGACCAGAAACTGGTCGGCAATCATCCGCTCGTCCCATTATTCGAAGAGCTCGCGAGTGTTTCATGGCGAGATGGAGCCATGCTGGTTGCGCCAGCCTCCTCTAAAGAAGCGGTGACGCACCATGTTGTGCGCAAGCAGAAAAAAGAGGACTGCCAAGACAACGATAAACAGGAACTTTCCAATCCCCAACCAGATGGACCTTCGTTCTTCAGTCGCCCTTGTATCCAGATCAGTTGTCATCAGAGCCGCCTCCGCAACACGTGAGCGCGAGAAACATTGCCCTCGGCGCCTCCGTCCGCGACCTACTTGGCAGCAGTGACCGTCTTCACCGAAATGGTGGCCCCGTCGGCCGTGCCTGTGACTTTAGCCTGCTCCCAAGCCAACTTGTTGAGAGTGTCAAGCGTCCCTTGATCCGAAGTGTCAAGCGTATAGACCTTGTCGCCGACAACTAAGGCATACTTGGCGCCCTTCTGCACGCAGGCACGAACGCAGGCTGCGGGGGCAAGCCCCTCTGTGTGCTTGGCGCCACACATGGCGTCGCTGACTTTTCCGGTAAAGGTCTGGGTCGTGCCCGCGGCCATAATGGGCACAACGGCCAATCCGGCGCTCAGAACCACCGTCGCCACCAAAACTTGCAACATCCGAAGTCGAGACATAAATCCTCCTGTGTACTCACAGACCTCTGCAACGCTCCGGCTGTGATTTACAAAGTATTGAGTAACCAAGGAACGCCTGTCTGGTCAGAATGGAACACTCCAGCAGGATTTGGCCTGGGCGTGTGCTGGGTGAGGACTTGGCAGCTAGCTCACCTTTTGGAGCCGACTGCAGTAATTGGCGTAGGTTTGTGATAGCCGTAATAGACTTCGTCTGCTTGCGATTTCCGTGTGAACAAGAACAGGACTTTTGCCTGCGATTTCATCGCAAAATACCTCGGGAGCCAGATGCTGTCCGTTTCAGGCGCCTTCTCGAGTTCGAAGTGTGTACCCGGTTCGACTTCAGCCAGAAAACCTTCAATCGAAACCGGTCGTATGACCGTGGCTTCGACCTTTACCCACTGGAACGTCTTTTCATCGATCCAGAGCTTGCCTTCCATGCCCGTCAACACCTTGGCCTCGTTATTGGGAGGCTCATAGCCGGGACGAGGTGTCGCTTTGAGCACATAAACCTCATACGGCCCCAGTTTTTGTTCCCCCACCAGCTTGAAGTCGAGGGCTTTTGTTAATTGCTCCATCAGCAGGTGATCGCTTTCGCGCTCTTTTTCGTATTTCGCGATTCGCTCGCCGCGCTGCTGCCGAGATTCCTTCCGGCGTTCAACCAAGGTTGTTTCGAGCTCTTGTTGTTCGCGTGCCTGCTGTTCTGGGGGCAGCGGTTTCCCGTTCACGGCCACCAGTCGCTCATAGGGAGAGCCCAAGATCATGAGCTCTTCTGATGTCTTGGTTCCTCCACCTTNNCCGCCTCATTGGCGGCGACTGAGCGTTGGATGATAGTGTCGGCGTCCTGTTGAGCTAAAGAAGCGGAAGACAGCACTGCGAGAAGAAGGATCTGCTTCATCATGCTCTTGGTCAAACCGGTCACGGTTCTCCGGCTCTGAGGAGCGGATGGGCAGAGTTTTGTCACGGCGGTCTTCTCCGGTCAAACACAGATATGGCGACGGTTGCCCGCTGATCACCGAAATATCGGGACCATGAAAATCGCCAGGTTCAGCCACGCAAACTGCGATAGCGCCCGATCAGCGTGTTGGTCGAGGTGTCGTGCTTAAGTTTAGGTTCAGCGGAACTCTGTAATTCAGGAATGATGCGCGTGGCGAGAACTTTGCCCAGTTCCACGCCCCACTGATCGAAGGAGTCGATGTCCCAAATCGCACCCTGCGTGAAGACGCTATGTTCGTAGAGAGCCACGAGAGACCCTACTGCTCGTGGAGTCAGCTTTTCCGCCAGAATCACATTGGTCGGTCGGTTTCCCTCACAAACGCGGAATGGTGTTTGAAAGTCGGGAGAGCCTTCGGCCTTCAACTCTTCAGCGGTCTTGCCGAAAGCCAGCGCCTCAGCTTGCGCAAACAGATTTGCCATCAGTAAATCATGATGGTCAGTAAACTCGCTAAGTGGTTTGCAGAATCCAATCAGATCGCACGGGATCAACTTGGTTCCTTGATGAATAAGCTGGTAAAACGAGTGCTGTCCGTCGGTGCCCGGTTCGCCCCAGATGATCGGCCCAGTCTGATAGTTCACCTGCTGGCGGTCGAGGGACACGTGCTTGCCGTTGCTTTCCATCTGGAGTTGTTGCAGGTAGGCCGGAAAGCGCTTGAGATTNNGTGAAATCCGGCGAGTAGATCTACGAATCCCTGTGGGCCGATCGCGATCATGGTGGAAAGTCCGATCGCGGAATCCATCGAATATCGGCCTCCGACCCAGTCCCAGAATCCGAACATGTTGGCGGTGTCGATTCCAAACTTGCTGACTCCCGGTGCGTTGGTCGAGACCGCCACGAAGTGCTTCGCTACGGCAGCATCACTCTTGAGCGCATTCACGACCCACCGGCGGGCGGTCGTGGCGTTCGTCATGGTTTCCAGCGTTGTGAACGTCTTCGAGGAGAGAATGAATAACGTCTCCGCGGGATCCAGGTCGTGGGTGGCCTCGGCAAAGGCGGCGCCGTCGACGTTCGCCACAAAACGGAACTTCATCGCACGGTCGGTAAAAGCGCGTAGCGCATCGTAAGCCATCTCGGGCCCCAGGTATGAGCCGCCGATACCGACGTTGATCACGTTCTTGATGCTTTTGCCAGTGTGGCCCTTGCATTCTCCGCTGCGCACGCGGTNNCCGTGATGTTGATCTTCTCGCCGCGAAACATTGCGTCGCGGCGGTCAGCGACGCCTCGCTCGTTGGCCAGCTGTACCAGCAGCCGAACGGTTTCATCGGTAACTCGGTTCTTCGAGTAGTCGAGGTAAAGGCCGGCGGCCTCAGCAGCCAATCGCTCGCCGCGCCTGGGATCGCCGGCAAACAACTGTCTCAGTTGGACATCCTTAACCTTCTCGTAGTGAGCTTGCAGCGCATGCCACGAAGGCGCTTCCG
>PLKR01000517.1:0-3030 GCA_003140655.1 Acidobacteriaceae bacterium
TTGGCGTCGATGCCGTAGACCGCGGCGCTGAGGGTCTTGTAAAGCATGGGTGCTCCGGGCGAGACATTTTTCGTGCCGCCGTCGGCACACCAAGGCCTGATTCCGGAATCTAGCTAGGTTACGCGTGTGGAGGCGGACGGCGCTGTGACGGATGTCACAGGGTGGGGCTGTGGATATGAGGGAGGTCGCAGCTTCCACGGATGCCTTTTAAGGCTTTAGCGTTGCGCGACGGGGAAATTGACGGGCGCTCAGACCTCTTTAGCCTTAGGTGTCGTGCTTTATACGCCCTCTGCGCGGCCATATTATGGGCCAAACTCGGGCAAGTCAATATATTGCAGGCACAATAACCCTGCAGTCGAAGCTGACGTACCAACTTCTCCAACAAACAACGGTTGTTCCGGCCGGTCGGTATAAGTACGATGTGTGTAGTGTTCGGTTTTGTCGTTCCACGAACGCGAAACCAGGTGACTTCCCCCATGACCCAGGTCTCTCCCGGTGCCCCTCAGCTTTCCCGCACACCCCATAAGCTTGAGCGCGAAGAATCTCAGCTTTGGCGATGGATTCTTTTCTTCATGGTTCTGCTGGCGGTGGGCTTCGCTGCGCTCGCCTGGGAACGGCTGGAAGATTTGCCGTACCACTTAGGCCCAATGGCGTTGGGCGTACTGCTCTTATCGGTTCTTCTGGCGGTCTATGCCTACGGCCGGCGGAAGGAAGTGAGCGAACTCAAACTGCTGCTTCAGGATTTGCAGGAGCATGTGGGGGCCGCTCCCTCGGAGGCGCAACTCGACCAACTTTCCGACGTGATTGCGCGCTCCAACCGCAGCTTCAAGGAACTCATTGACTCCTTCGAGGATGCCGCCTGCGCCGTATCTCTGGACGGCACTTTGCGCACGGTCAACAAGAGCGTCAGCGAACTTGTGGGGCTGCCCTACGCCGACATTGTGGGAAAGAAATTTTTTGACTTCCTGGAAGAACCAACCCGCGGGAACATAGAAACGGGACTTGCGCGTTTTTTGGAGAAGCGGCACTGGGCGGGCACCGTACGCTTGCGTTTGAAGAACGACGCGCGGCCTCTCTACTTCGATTGCGTTCTCAGTGCAATCGTCAAGAGTGACGAGGTGGTTGGGGCCAGCGTGCTGGGACGGGATGTGACCGGACAGCACGAAAAAGAGCTTCGTTTCACCGAACTGTTCGAGACTCTACAGGAAGGCGCCTACTTCAGCACGCCGGAGGGCAGACTGCTCGACGCCAATCCCGCGCTGGTACGCATTCTAGGCTATGCCACGAAAGAAGAGCTGCTGGCGCTTGACTCCGGCAGCCTGAACGTCGATCCCGCAGAACCACCCGTGCTGGGCCGCGCTGCCGGCGATCGCGGGGGCGTACGAGCACGCGAGGTCACTTTACGCAAGAAGGATGGAACGCCTGCGGTTTTCCTCGAGTCCTCGCGTGCCGTGTGGGATGCGGCGGGCAAGCTGATTCGTTACCAGGGCACGCTGGTCGACGTCACGGAAAGGCGCAANNGGATACCAGCCCGAGGATCTGTTGGGGAAAAAGATCTCGGAAACCAAGGATCACTCGCCGGAATTGGCGGCGCTCTACCACGACGTAGCTTCGGGCATCAGGATTTTCGGATCCGCCGAATACGGCGCCCGTCACCGCGATGGAAGCTGGCGTACGATGCGCGCCTCCGCCAGCCAGCTCTTTGACGCTGACGCCAAGCTGGGCGGCGTGATCGTTTCCGTGCGCGACATCACAACGGAAAAGAAGCTGGAGCAACAGATCGTGCAGAGCGAGCGTTTGGCTGCCATGGGCGCAATGATTGGCGGCGTGGCCCACGAACTCAACAATCCGCTGACCAGCATCCTGGGAGTCAGCGAACTTCTGCAGGACAGTCAGACTACGGACGCGGCGCGCAAGCAGATCGGCATACTGCAGCAGCAGGCCCGCCGCGCCGCCGAGATTGTTCACAACCTGACCTATTTCTCGAGGCCGCCGGCGCCGGGGAAAACTTCCGTCAATCTTGGGGAGGTTGTCGAGCGCACGCTCAATCTGCACTCCTACTCGCTGCGGAAGAACAACATCACCGTGGACTTCCTCCGCGAGCCCGGGCTGCCCTATGTGGAAGGCGACCCTCACCAGTTGATGCAAGTCTTCCTGAACTTGATCCTGAATGCGGAGCAGGCCATCCGCGAGGCTCGCGACCGCGGAACGTTACGCATCCGCCTGGGAACTACCGGGGGGTCGGTTTGGGCAGCCTTTCAAGATGACGGTCCGGGAATCCCGGCCGACACGCTGGCGAGCATCTTCGATCCGTTCTACACGACCAAGCGGCCGGGTCGGGGAACGGGCTTGGGCCTCAGCATCTGCAAGTCAGTCATGAAGGAACACAACGGCACCATTGAAGCCGCTAACGCGCCTGGAGGAGGAGCGGTGTTCACGGTTACGCTGCGTGCAGTTGCCGCTTCAAGTGCGAGTGCTTAGCTAATCTCTTTCCACAGCCATGGCCACGGCGTTGCCGCCACCCAGGCAGAGCGCTGCGATCCCGCGCCTGGCATTGCGGCGTGTCATCTCATAGATTAAAGTGACCAGCACGCGCGCGCCGCTGGCACCGATGGGATGTCCGATGGCGACGGCGCCGCCGTTCACGTTGACTTTGTTTGGATCGAGCCCAAGCTCGCGCATCACGCCGAGCGCCTGCACTGAGAAGGCTTCGTTGAGTTCGTACAGATCAACGTCGCCGGCTTTCCAGCCAGTCTTCTCCCAGATCTTTTTTACCGCGTCGACTGGGGCCATCATCACCCACTTGGGCTCGACTCCGCTGGTNNGGCCGCCGCTCCGTCATTCACTCCGGGAGCGTTGCCGGCGGTTACGGTTCCGTCTTTCTTGAAGGCGGGCTTCAACGAGCGCAGCACTTCAATGGTCGTATCCTCGCGCGGGGATTCGTCTTTCTCGAAGAGCACTGGGGCTTCGCCCTTCTTCTTCGCGGGAATTTCTACCGGCACGATCTGAGACTTGAACCGGCACTCCTTC
>PLKR01000517.1:3077-4663 GCA_003140655.1 Acidobacteriaceae bacterium
GCGTTGGTCATCGATTCCATGCCGCCCGCCACCACGATGGAACTGTTTCCGGTCTGCACCGCTTGCGCTGCCAGAGCGACTGCTTTCAATCCGGAGCCACAAACCTTGTTGATTGTCATGGCACCTGTCGCCGGCGACAATCCCGCGAAGATTGCGGCCTGCCTTGCCGGATTTTGTCCCAGCCCGGCGGGGAGCACGTTGCCCATGATGCATTCGTCGACCTGATCGGAGGGCACGCCNNCGCCCTGAAATTTTCCCACTGCTGTACGACAACCAGAAATGATGACAACATCCTCGAAAGCCGCCATTGATCATGCTCCCGCGAAGATTTCGCAGCTTCATTATAGATGCAGCAGCGCGCGAAAATGATGAACTTCTGTTAAGCGGTAGCGTCGGCGTTCGATCGTGAGCTGGCGAACGATTGACACCCGCGCGGTGGATCGCCGCTGCCTTCTCATCGATCGCGACGGCATGCTCGCGACGTGTTTTTCGTGGCGTGACGCAGAGATTTTCTTGTTCACTCTCGTCTCTCAGTAACTTTGGTACAACACCACTCGTTCACCGCCTGCATTTTTTTCTTGACTTCATTTTTCATTAACTCTATACAATCAATTAGTTGCAACAAATGATCGTTGCAGATTTTTCCATGAAAAATGGAAGGGAGAATAGAACCAATGGCAACCAAGAAAAAGGCAAAGAAGAAAAAGAAGCATTAAGAAAGTCAGTACGAAGTCGAAAAAGGGGGACGCCGAAAGCGTCCCCTAAGTTTTTGCACGGAAGTCCGGCGCCGGCTGGCGCCGGCTCATTGATTAGTCCAGCGGCTTCTCTCCGGTCTTCCCAGGATTCCCAGCAGGATTCCCGGCAGGATTCTCAGCAAGATTCGGAACCCGCTTTTCCTGGGCTGGGCATAATCCGCGGAACGCGCAAAAGTTGCAGTAAAAACCAGGTTTAGACTCGAAGACCCCCGCGGCAATGCCGCGCGCCACAGTCAGTACTCGCTCCCGCGCTCCTTCCAATTGAAAGTCCGTACGCCTGGAAAAAACAGGAACGTTGCCTTCCAGATTATGAAACACCAATGCGCCCACGCGGTATCCCCACTTCTCGCGAGCGGCCATGGCGTAGATGGAGAGCTGCAGGCTCTCGTCCGCGTCTTCCTGCGATCGAGCTTTACCAGTCTTGTAGTCGACGATGTTCACGCTCCCATCGGGCGCGCGGTCCATCCGGTCGATTCGTCCAGCAACCTTGGTCCCGGCAATCTGCACGTCAAACCATTCTTCCGTGTGCAGAACCTCCGGTGGGGAGGCTGAGCGCGTGCCAGCCAGGAAATCTTGCAGCTGCGCCACCCCCTGCTTCAAGTACAAGTCCCGCTGATATTCGTCTTGAATCCCGGACACGCCGGGATCGTCACGAAATAATTGCATCAACTCGCCGTCGCTCTTGGTCCTGCCCAGGCGTGCGGAATCATAATAGGTGCGAAGCACGCGGTGCATGGCTGCGCCGTACTGCATGGCCGCGTGGACCTGCCGCGACAACTTCCACTCGCGTTCAAACTTGAATTGCAGAGGACAAGTCTCATAAGTCTCCAC
>PLKR01000517.1:4744-8257 GCA_003140655.1 Acidobacteriaceae bacterium
CGGCGCTCTTCCTGATCGTAGAGCGTCTTGTCATCGGCCGCTGCGGCCGAATCCGGGTCACGCAACTCCCGGGGAAACTCCACCAGCGTCTCCCGGTAGTTGGCGGGAAACGAGCTGCGGGTCGCGCGCAGGATGAAAACATGTGCAAACTCAAGTCCCTTGGCTACGTGCGCAGTCATCAGGCGCACGGCATCCTCATCCTCGTTCGAAGTCATCGGAATCACTCCGCCGGCTTCGCGAAAATAGTTCAGGTACTCGATCCATTCGCCCAGTTCTTTGGTCTTGGTGGTGGCCTTCTTCTCCCAGTCGCCGGCAAACTTCAGGGCCGCCTGCAGGATTGCGGATTTGAGATCGAGCCGGAAGTGCTTCCCGATCAACAGCAGGGCCTCGCGTACCTTGGCCTGCTTCCGGTTGACTTCGTCGCGTGCCTGGCGCACGGACTGCAATACGGCCCGGCCGCCACCGACCGTGTCCAGAACGGAGGCAAGCGGAATGACGGTTCCTTCCCTTGAGTCCTTTGCAATCGCGCGCAGCGCGGCCCGAAGCTGCTCCGGGTGCACATCGAACTGAGGCAACGCTGCCACTCGAAAAAGATTGGCATCGGATGTCATATCCACTACCGCCGCGACGCAGGCAAACAAGTCGCGCACTTCGGGCGTATCGCTCACGTCCATGTTCTCGATGGAGAAAGAGATTTCCCGTTCGGCCAGTTGCCGCACGACGTCATCCCGGTGAATATGCGAGCGGTAGAGGACACCGAAGTCTTTCCACCTGCAATGCGAACGGCGTTTTGTCTCCTCGATGATGCGGACCACATCAGGCGCCTCCGCGTCCTTGCCGGCAAAGGAAATCGCTTCCACGGGGAAGGTGGCCAGCGTTCTTCCTTCTTTCTTCGCGTCGTCTTCACGCGCCGATTGCAGAGGAACCCGCCGGTAGGCAAATGCGCGTTCACTCGCCCCAAATACAGGAGGGTTCTTGTCGACGACGGCAAAAGCACATTGCAGAATGGGGGTGGTCGAGCGCCGGTTCTTGCCCAGCACGACCAGCCTGGTCTGAAGAAAATGACGGCGGAACAGATGAAAAGCCGCGCTGGATGCGCCACGAAAACGGTAGATGGATTGATCCGGATCGCCAACGCCGAAGATGTTCGCTTCGGCCCCCGCGAGCGCCGCCAGAATCTCGATCTGCGCGAAGTTGGCATCCTGAAATTCGTCGACGAGAATGAAGCGGGCGCGGGCTCGCTCCGCGGCCAGCAGCTTTTCGTCGCTGGTGAGCATCTCGTGCGCGCGGGTGATCATGTGGCCAAATGTGCCTAGATTCTCTTCGCGCAGCCACTTTTCCGTTGTGGCAAACACGCGGGCAATTTCCTGGCAACGTCCGATCACCTCGGCGTCACTCAATTGATCCTTTGATTTCGCAACCCGGGGGACGGAGGTTTCGCCGCGCTCAAGGCGCGCAACATACTCCACATACTTTTCCGGCGTGACCAGTTCGTCGTGGCATCGGCTCAGGAAACTGAGCAAATCGTTGAGAAACTGTCCTACATTTGCCGCCCGAACGTAGTGTTCCAAATGAAGCTCATGGATTCTCTTGCGCAGGTAAATCCAGAGATCTTTTTCGTCGAGTACGCCAAAATCTTTTCCAGAGCGCTTCAGCAGGTCGAGGCAATAATCATGGAATGTCGCGGAATGAATCGGTTTGCCCAGGAGTGCACGCACCCGGTCACGCATCTCTCTGGCCGCTGCCACGGTGTAGGTGAGAGCTAGAACTTCCTCCGGCTGTGCGTGTCCTTGTTGGACCAGGCGGGCAATACGGTGGATCAGGACCGAGGTCTTCCCTGTGCCGGCTCCCGCCACGACGAGCATCGGTCCGTGAACATGCTCAATCGCCTCGCGCTGGCGATCGTCGGGGACAAACGGCGCGGAATGGGATTGCAACTTGGAGACAGCCATCGCGGCTCAGAATACCACCACGATCAGGAGCGCGTAGAAAACGAGAAGAAACTTAGAGCGAGTACATCTCGGAAGCAACAATCGCTGTGGCGGCCATTGCGGCCGTCTCGGCGCGGAGAATGGTGTTGCCCAGCGATGCCGAAATCCACCCGGCTTGCCGGAACGACTGCGACTCGTCTTCGGTCCATCCGCCCTCGGGACCAACCGCGAGCGCAACTCCGTCCTCTGCAGCGTGGGGTCTCACAACGTCGCGCAGCAAGGTTCGCTCTTCCGATTCCGCCAGCACGATCCGCAAGGCCGCTTGCAGATTTAACGCCTCCGAAACCTTGATCGGCACAGCAATCTCCGGCGGAGATGCGCGGCGCGACTGTTCCGCCGCTTGCCGGGCGACCCTCTGCCAGCGCTCCACTCGTTTCCCTGCGGCGGCGGCCAGATGTAAGTCCGTCCGCCGCGAGATTACCGGGACAATCCGCGAGACGCCAAGCTCGGTGCACTTCTCGATCGCCCACTCCATGCGGTCGAACTTGAACACCGCGAGAACCAGAATGATCCCGGCCAGGTCCGCACCGGAAACTTCCTCGCCTAACTCAAATTCGACCCGGTCGTCGCTCACAGAAGCAATTCGTCCGCGGCGCACGGCTTCGCCGATGGCAATATCGAACTCCTGTCCGACGCGGGCCCGCAGCACTCGCACCAGATGATCCGCATGCTCCCCAACCAGGGCAGCACGATCACCCGAGACTTCGTCGGCAATGAAGCGGCGGCGTGTCATGGGTCAGTACTCTCGCGTAGAGACGTTGCTTGCAACGTCTTGCATGCAGCGCTCCAACAGATAGCGAGCGAAACAAAGCCAACTCAGACACTTGCGGGACGCTGAACGCCGGCGACAGAGACGTTGCAAGCAACGTCTCTACTGGCAAAAACTTTCCTACCCGAACATATCCTTCACCTTGCCCAGCAGCGCCCGCATCATCGGCTGATTGTCCACCTTCGCCGTGGTCTCCAATTCCTGGAGCAACTCTTTCTGGCGCTTGCTTAGCTTGCTCGGAATCTGCACCCGCACTTCCACGTAGAGGTCGCCCTTGCCGTGTCCATTGAGCATAGGCACTCCCTTGTTGCGGATACGAAACGTGGTGCCTGGCTGCGTGCCATCGGGAACCTTGAGGGTATGCTCGCCCTCCAGCGTGGGTATGCGGATCTCCGCGCCCATGGCCGCTTGCGTCACGGAGAGCGGGACGGCGCAGTGCAGATCATTCCCTTCCCGCACAAAAAAAGGATGCTCCTTCACATGCAGTACAACGTAGAGGTCGCCCGCTGGACCTCCGAAAGGCCCGGCTTCGCCTCCGCCCGTAAACCGGATCCGGGTTCCGTCCTCGACGCCGGCGGGAATCTTGGCGTCCACCGAGCGCTGGCGAAGAAGCCGGCCTTCGCCTTTGCACTTCGGGCACGGATCGGTAATCACGCTGCCCGTTCCCTGACAGGAAGGACAAGTCCGCGCGATGCTGAAAAAGCCCTGCTGATACCGCACCTGCCCTCGGCCAGCGCAAGAACGGCAGGTTGA
>PLKR01000067.1 GCA_003140655.1 Acidobacteriaceae bacterium
TCTGGCAACTGATCCACTTCTCTTTGCTGGATTGGCTGGCGCGCTACGGGGAAATTGATTGGTCGCGGGCCGTCGTAGACGGCAGTTCTATCCGGGCAGTTTTTGGGGGATGCAGACAGGCCCTAATCCCACCGACCGGGCCAAGCTGGGCAGCAAACGTCATCTGGTCTGCGACGCTCGCGGGGTTCCTCTCGCTATTCAACTGACNNCGCAGCAAGCCCTCGCACTGGTGGATGCCATCCCAAGCTTGCAAGGAAAGCGGGGACGACCACGCCATCGTCCTGATTGCGTACTAGGCGACCGTGGCTATGACGCGGAGTCAATCCGGCAAGGTCTGCGGGACCGACGCATCACCCCTTTTCTTGCGAAACGCAACACCGAACATGGCAGCGNNGCAGCGGACTGGGGCGATGGCGATGGGTGGTCGAACGGACCTTCGCTTGGCTGAACCAGTTCCGGCGGCTGCGGGTTCGATACGAAAAGCGGGCGGACATTCACGAGGCATTCTTGTCCTTGGCTTGCGCTCTGATCTGCTGGCGCTTCCTGCGAGTGGATTGGGCAGCGGGTTGAAACTCAGCTTTGCCCGCAATACATGCCCGCAATACATTGACCCGCCCTCATGTCTGGCCTAGTATTGGAGGACTCCATGATCGGCCAGACCATCTCGCACTACCGCATCATTGAGAAGTTAGGCGGCGGCGGGATGGGTGTGGTCTACAAGGCTGAGGACACGCGGCTGCATCGCTTCGTCGCTCTCAAGTTCCTTCCCGATGATGTTGCCCGAGACCCACAAGCGCTCGCCCGCTTTCAACGCGAAGCGCAAGCTGCGTCCGCGCTGAATCACCCCAATATCTGTACGATCTACGACATTGGCGAGCAGGATGGACAGGCATTCATAGCCATGGAGTTTCTGGACGGCCTGACGCTGAAACATAGCATCGGCGGGCGTCCCATGGAGACCGAACTGATTCTGTCCCTCGCCATCGAGATCGCAGACGCACTGGATGCGGCTCACTCCGAAGGCATCGTCCACCGCGACATCAAGCCCGCCAACATCTTTGTCAGCAAGCGCGGACACGCCAAGGTTCTGGACTTCGGGCTGGCGAAGGTCATGGCTACGGCGAGTTCTTCGAGCAACATTGCAGCGGCGGGGACGCAGACAGGCTCCATCGATCAACAACACCTGACCAGTCCGGGAACGGCTTTGGGCACTGTGGCGTATATGTCACCAGAGCAGGTCAGGGGTAAGGAGCTGGATGCTCGCACAGACCTGTTCTCGTTTGGTGCTGTTCTCTACGAGATGGCGACCGGGACCCTGCCATTCCGAGGTGAGACCTCCGGGGTGATCTCCCACGCCATTCTGGATGGGGAGCCGACGCCCGCTGTTCGCCTAAACCCTGATCTTCCGCCCAAGCTGGAAGAGATCATCAAGAAGGCGTTGGAGAAAGACCGCGAGCTACGCTATCAGGTTGCGGCGGAAATGCGAGCCGATCTGAAGCGGCTGAACCGGGAAACGGAATCGCGGCACGGTGTACCAGCTAGTTCTGGCACGGTGATGGCAGCGCAGGAGATTGGGCTTCCAGCGGTAGCCGCTTCGCCATCGCCTGCCTCGGGGTCGGCTCCTGCCGTCATTGCGTCATCTTCATCGGCGGGTGCGAAGGTCGTCGAAGTTCCTCAAGTTGGGACAAGGAAACTCTGGAGACTAATTGTCCCCGCGGTTGTGCTACTGGCTGCACTCGTTGCTGGTGGCCTCTACTGGCGCTCACGGTCTGCGACATCAGCGACAAAGACTACACCGCTCACGGAGAGGGACATCGTTGTGCTGGGCGACTTCGACAACAAAACAGGCGATAGCGTCTTCGACGACGCGCTGAAGCAAGCTCTGGCTGTGCAACTCGGACAATCCCCGTTTCTCAACATTCTCTCCGACCGCAAGGTGGAAGAAACCCTGCGCCTGATGGGCCGTTCTTCGACCGACCGGATTACCCGCGATGTGGCGAGAGAGCTTTGTATTCGGACCGGAAGCAAAGCGATCGTGCTGGGTTCCATTGCCAACCTGGGAGGCCAGTATGTGATCGGCCTGAACACGGTCGGATGTAGCAGTGGAGATACGCTGGCCACGGAACAGGAGCAGGCTGCGACGAAGCAGAACGTATTGGAGTCGCTGGGCAGGGCAGCGGCCAGCCTGCGCGCCAAACTGGGCGAATCGCTTGCCTCGATACAGAGGTTCGATGTGCCGGTCGAGGCCACGACGCCATCGCTCGAAGCCCTGAAAGCTTTCAGCATGGGCATCAGCACCTTGCGAGCCAAGGGGAACGCTGAGTCTATTCCGTTCTTTAAACGCGCTCTCGAACTCGATCCGACTTTCGCCCTGGCCTATGCCAGTCTGGGTCTTGTGTACGGCAATCTGGGACAGGCCAGTCTGGCGGCGGAGAATATCAAGAAAGCCTACGACCTGCGCGATCGGGTCAGCGAACGGGAAAAATATCGTATCTCGGCTTTGTACTACCAAACCGTCACTGGGGAGTTGGAGCAGGCTACCCAAGTCTACGAACTGTGGGCCAAGAGCTATCCACAGGACTCAGCACCACCCGCCAACTTGGGAGTCATTTATGCCGATCTTGGCCAGTACGAGAAGTCTTTGGCTGCCACCGAGGAGGCCCAGCGTCTGGTTCCGGCCGCAATCGGTTATTTCAATCTGGCGGGTGCCTACCTTGCCCTGAACCGGCTCGATGATGCCCAGAAAACGATCGAGGAGGCGCAAAAGCGGAATCTCGCAGGCGATTTTTTGCACCTGGCGATCTTTCAATTAGCCTTTCTCAAGAGCGACACTGCAGAAATGGAGCGGCAGGTAGCCTGGGCGGCCGGTAAACCCGGAACCGAAGACATGCTGCTGTCGTTCCAATCTGACACGGAAGCCTATTACGGACATCTCAGCAGGGCACGGGACTTTTCCCGCCGCGCGGTGGATGCCGCAGTCCGTGCCGACTCGAAGGAAACGGCGGCCATCTGGCAGGTGAATGCTGCTCTGCGAGAAGCGGAGTTTGGCAACCTGGCAGCGGCGAAGCAAGATGTCTCCGCAGCGTTGACTCTGACCCCGGGTCGAGATGTTGAAATGCTTGCTGCTTTGGTACTGGCGCGGAATGGTGAAACCGTCCGGGCTAAGGCGATTGTGGGAGAACTGGAGAAGAGTTACCCGTCCCAAACCGTGCTGAAGGTCTACTGGCTGCCCACCATCAAGGCAGCGATCGAACTGAACGCCAACAGTGCTGCGCAATCCTTGGTGTATCTGGAGGCAGCCGCGCCCTATGAATTAGGCGAGCCGCCACCATTTCAGGTAGGGACTCTGTATCCCGCGTACATTCGCGGCCAAGCCCAGCTCGTGGCGCACAACGGCGCGGCCGCAGCCGTCGAGTTCCAGAAGTTGATGGACCACAGAGGCATCGTGCTGAACTTCGTTACGGGATCATTGGCGCATCTCCAACTCGGTCGCGCCTACGCGGCGGCAGGCGACACCGCCAAAGCGAAGAGTGCATATCAGGACTTTCTTACGCTCTGGAACGACGCCGACCCCGACATCCCCATCCTGAAGGAAGCAAAAGCGGAGTACGCGAAGCTGCAGTGAGGCATTCAATCTGCCGGGGGCGGAGGTTTTGTTAGGCGCTATTAGCCTAAGTTCGACCGATGAACATCCAAGTCTAGAAGAGCAGTTGATACTGAGTCTGGACGAGCGCCACCTGTGCGGAACAAATCTGCATCGTCGTTAATCACCTGGTTGACGCGAGTGCTCACGGGATAAGAACGCATAATTTTGGCATCGTAGGGTTTCAGCAGTTCGGAAACTGAACCCACATCCTTTATCCCCGGATCGAGCCACAGATCGTAATCGGCTCGGTCGAGAATGACCGGCATACGGTCATGGATTGCCGAGGTCACGGCGTTCGGAGTTGTCGTCAGAATCGAACAGGACTTTATCCACTGCCCGCTCGGGTCTTTCCAGCGCTCCCAGATTCCCGCGAAAGCGAACAGTTCGCCCTCGTTGACCTCGAAACAGTACGGCTGTTTCGCTTTGCCCGCCCGCGCCCACTCATAAAATCCGTCTGCCGGAACAAGGCACCTGCGACTTGCCAATGCATCGCGGAATGCTGGCTTCGTCGCCGCTGTTTCCGATCTGGCGTTAATCATGCCCGCAGCGCCAGACAT
>PLKR01000511.1:0-954 GCA_003140655.1 Acidobacteriaceae bacterium
AACTCATGTGGAGACGGCCGCCTCGGCCGTCAGCGGAGCGAAGCGACGCCCGTGTAGAACGCACACTCCTGTCCGCTGCCCTTGACTTTGATCTTGCCCTTGATCCCGAACTAGCCCGACCAACCGCCGCGGCTGATCCATTTCAAAACTTGTCATCCTGAGCGAAGCGAGACATTGGCGAAGCCAACGAAGGCCCGGAAGCACTAGATAACTTTAAGCGACCGGCGGCCGCGATTTTAGAGGCTCCGGCGAAAAAGAAAAAGAAGAAGGCTCTTGAGAAACTCCTTTCCGGTACCCGCCTTTAATTTCCGCACAGCCTTCCACAGCCCAACCCTGTGACATCTGACCTTGCGCACAGCCCACAATTCGTCGCATCATTGCCCAGGCAGAGGCAATAGAGCCAGTGGCGGCGCCCGAGCAGAAATCGGAAAGCAACTCCTTTGTTCTCTAGATTTTGACCTCTAAGTCCTTTGCTTGACGGATTTTGCGGACCAAAACATGCTTAAGTCGATGATTTCAAAGATTGAGGGGGGAGGGGGTACCCTGTTACACAAAGGTAGACAGGCCCCGGAGCTGAAGCCGCCGGTTGGATTTATTTTGCGGTTTGATCGCGTGCTAAACTGGCCTCAAATCCCACATCAAGGACAGGCGACAGGCGATGAAATTTGGAGTCATCATCTTTCCCGGCTCTAACTGCGATCACGATGCCTACTGGACGATTCAACAGGTTGCCCGGCAGCCGGTGACTTTTCTCTGGCATGAATCGCATGATCTGGAGAATTGCGATGCCATCATCGTCCCAGGTGGCTTTGCCTTTGGGGACTACCTGCGCACGGGCGCGATTGCGAAATTCTCTCCGGTGATGGAGTCGGTGCGTCGATTTGCCGATGGCGGAGGCTTGGTGTTGGGAATCTGCAACGGTTTTCAGATTCTGTGCGAGTCGGGGCTTTTGCC
>PLKR01000511.1:978-7023 GCA_003140655.1 Acidobacteriaceae bacterium
TGGAGGGGAACTATTTCTGCGACCAGGCAACCTTGGATGACTTGCACCGCGACAACCGCGTAGTGTTTCGTTATGCCACACAGGCGGGTGAGATTTTGCCGTCGGCCAATCCGAACGGTTCTCTGGACAATATCGCCGGTATCTGCAGCGCGGGCGGCAACGTAGTCGGCATGATGCCACATCCCGAACGTTCTTCCGAACCCGCACTTGGCGGCACCGACGGGATGAAGATTTTTCATTCCATGGTGGGCGCCATGGCCAGCAGGTAAGGTCTTTCTGATGGGGACCATGCTTCCGAGTCCGCGCCACTAAAAATTTTGTTTGATAATCTGCCGCCTTGGTGGTACTGTCTCGCCGAAGCGGCTTCCTCCCTTCGCCCACTGGAACTTAAACGTTCAAGCAAATGCAGGGAGGAGTGTGCCTAATGACGGCGAAGCAGATTCTCGATGCTTTTTCTGAAACGTTAATGCAGGATGAACAAATTCTCAGCCCGCGAGAGCGGGAGTTGCTGATGAGTCTCCTGCAAAACTCCAGAGCAGTCTCCAGCAGCAATCCAGAAACTCAATCCGCAGTAACCGCAGCCATAGCTCGCTCGGTGGGCGAAACAGTAGCGCAACGCGCTTTTTCGTTGTTAGGTGGCGGCATTGTGGAGCAGATCCTGGCTAACTCAGGAATCTCTGCCGGCTCAGAAGAGACCATGCCTGCCACCATGGTTGAGTTCAGTACACATCAGCCGATGGCCGGACCCCAGCCTCCGCAAGGGCCAGGGGTGCGGGAACCCGTGCGGGACCCGCAGCCTCCGCAAGGACCCCAGCCTCCGCAAGGGCCAGGGGTGCGGGAACCCGTCCGGGGACCGCAGCCTCCGCAAGGGCCGGGAGTGCGCGAACCCGCCCGGGACCCGCAGCCTCCGCAGGGACCGCAGCCTCCGCAAGGGCCGGGAGTGCGGGAACCCGTGCGGGGACCGCAGCCTCCGCAAGGGCCGGGAGTCCGAGATCCCCAGTCTCCAGGCGCGCCGCAACCGCCCGGCCGCGCTCTCCGACCATTAAGCGTACCCGTGCAGCAAGGGGCGCAACAAAGCCACCATGACTCGCGCAGCGGCGTCGGCGTTTTGGAGGCGCCTGCGATCGTGCGGGCACAATGCGTCGTCCTGGACGAGTTCCTGGCGCCACAAGAGCTCGACGAACTGATTAGCTACGCGCTGCAGCATGAGGCGGAGTTTCAGAACAGCGCGGTAGTTTCGCCCAGCGGAGATCCAGGAGTGATCGATTACGACCATCGTCGCTCNNGTGCTGGATCAGCTCGGGGTCGAAGAGTTTCCGATCACGCAGGTGGAAGCTCAGATCACGGCCAGCAATGACGGCGACTTTTTCGGGGCGCACAGTGACGACTCGCAGGAGACGATCGCCTCTCGCCGGATTACGTTCGTTTACTTTTTCCACCGCGAGCCATGCCAGTTTGAAGGCGGCGAGTTGCGCCTTCACGATTCGCGGAGGAAAGGCGCGCAGGACGTCAGCACGGGCAGCTACCAGATGATCGTGCCGCAGCCAAACCAAATCGTGTTTTTCCCGTGCTCGCTGCTGCACGAGATTACCCCAGTGGAGTGCCCGTCACGGGCTTTCGCTGACAGCCGCTTCACCCTAAACGGATGGCTCCACAAGTAAAAGACACGGCATGGCTTGACTGGATTGCAGGCCTGATGGGGGTGGGGTCGCGGCAAACGCATACCGCGACTCTGCCCACCGGTCAATTCCACTGTCTACTCGACGAGTTGCCGCTGCACTTGATTCCGCAGCGCCAGCTCGAGTCCCAATACTCGCGGTTGAATTTTTCTCAGCAGCAGCTATTCCTCAACCCGCAATGTTCGGTGCTGCTCCCCGGGCAGGTGCCGGCAGAACTGGAACCGCATCGGCATTTGCTAAAGAATTTCAACTTGCAGGGAACGGTGGCCTGGGTGCGTGACCCGGCCACCAGATCTCTGCATCCGTTTTGGCTGGGTCCCCAGCTGCAAACGGTGGTTTCGCGGCTTCGTGCAGGAGAACCGGTGCCTGCCTCCATTCCGGCAGACGTGCGCTTTTTGTTGGCAGGCGCCGGCATTCTGACTCCAGAGAGGCAGGCCGAGCGCCGTCTCGCGGAGTGGGCTGAAATCGTCAGGAAAGGCGCCCATTACTTTCGAGAAAACGGATACGTGCCTCTCGGCAACTTGATTCATCCTTTCAATCTTGCGGCTTTACGGCGCTACTACCGGCATGCCATCCGGCGGGGAGCGATTCGACTCGGCGACGAGCAGAGCTCGCGCCGATACGTAGCCCACAATGAGAATGCTGCCCGCTTCTTCCACCACGAGATTGCGAACGCCGTCAGCGCCATCGTGGGAGAGCCGATCAAGCCGTCCTATGTTTATCTGGGATCCTACTTGAGCGGCGCCGAACTGAAGAAGCACACCGACCGGCAGCAGTGCGAGTTCAGCGTCACCTTATGCTTGGACTTTTCTCCCGAACCGGAGCTAGCAACCTCGTGGCCGATACGCCTGGATACAGTGGAAGGCACGGTCAAGGTTTACCAGGCTCTAGGCGACGGCTTGGTCTATCGCGGACCGAGTGTGCCGCATTACCGCCATGTCCTAGCGGAGGGGCATACGTCCACGTCTATTTTCTTCCATTACGTACCGGCGGATTTTTCCGGGCCGCTCGACTAAGGCGCGTTGTCACAAGATGACTTGGCGATTGCCGCCGGGCAAGGGAGTGGTTAAGGAGGATCAAATGAAGCGTCTACTCGACCGACTTTTCGGAGTGGCGCAGGAGATCGATGGCCTAGAGGGTTGCCAGCTTTACCGCTGGATGGTTCTTCAATGGGGCGATCACGTTACGGTGTATCTCAACCACTTCGTGGATAGCGATGGGAACCCCGACTTACACGATCATCCCAGGCGGCTCATTTCTATCGGACTGTGGGGTTGGTATCTGGAACAAACGCCAGAGCGGACTCGCAGGTACAGCGCACCATGGATCAGAACTTTCCCCGCCACGCACATTCATCGCATCTTTGTTCCCTCAAAAAACTGCTGGACGCTGATCATCGTTTTCAAGACAGTTCGCGAGTGGGGATTCTGGCACCTTGGTCAATTCATTCCGTGGCATAGTTATTCAGGTGGAGCGGATGCGGACCTTGCAGACAAAAGGAAGGCGTGCAAGTGAGGTGAATTTTAGCGCAAACCAGAAATCACATAAAGGACAGAGAAGATCTGGTAGTAACTATAGGCGAAGCGCGAGCCGTCGCGGGTCACCACCACGGGAGCTATGTTCACCACACCCGTAGCTGTCCCGGGCTGCAATTCCTTGATAAGAGTCTTCTCGCCAGAAAATAAGTTGACCTTGTACACTTTCGTGGGAATCTGGCCGGGAAGATATCCAAAAACTGAAGAGCCGTCGTCCGTCCATTGGACTGGAACAAAATCCGGTTCGAGACCGGGGATGAGCTGAGGCGCACCACCTGCGGTAGGATACACGGCGACGCCTGCGGCTTCGTTGACTCGAAAAATGGATTTGCCGTCGGGGGAAATTAACGAACCGGTAATCCCTTCCGGCGTGATCGGTATTGGTTTGCCCCCGTCCAAATTCACCAGATAGGTGCGCACGGCGTGGCCCGTTTCGTTGGCGTTGAGGGTGATGTGTTTTCCGTCTTCCAGGAAATGAGCAACGCCGTTGTCGATGTGCTCAAGCCCGGTTATGGCGATCACGCGGGCTTGACCCGGGCCGAGCGGGAGGAGCGTCACCCGGCCTGGGGTCCCGGGAAGAATGGAAATTGCCCATTTGCCGTCCGGGGAGAGTTTACCGGAACTCCCATCGCCCAGTTGTACGGGCGGGGCGCCATCGATTTTGCGAATGGCAACGGAATAGTGGGAACCCGCGGCTGCACTGGAATCTTCAAACAAGACCGACTGTCCATCGCGCGAAATGTCTTTGGCAATGTCCCAATCGTGCCAGGAAAGATCCACGGTTTTGCCGTCCCGAGCGGTGGTGGCCATGGCAACACGTTCGGCATCCAGGCTCACCAGTGCTCGGCCATCCGGCGCCACATCCTCTAAGGTCATGCCCATAGGCAGGTCTAAGATGCTCCGAATCCGTCCAGACATATTGACCGCGCGCAGGTCGTGGTTGTAGCCCTTTTCGACGGCGGTAAACCAGACTTCTTTCCCGTCGGTGCTCCAGGCCAGACCGTCCTCTGATTCCCATTCCGGGGTAAGTACATTGACATGGCCGCTGAGGTCGATGAGGAGAACGGACCCGCGGTCATCCCACGGTGCAGGGTGGTCCATAAAGGCGATCTTGTCGCCCTGCGGAGAAAAACGAAGGTGGCTGATCCAGCCGTTGCTTTGATAGAGAGCATGGCCGATCGGATACTCAATTCGATCGCGGCCCGCAATATGGTGGACCACAGCCAGTTCACCGGTTGCATCCCAGTCTGCCCACGGAACATCTTCGAGGACCTCCCGAGGCGAACCCTCCGCGAGAGGTGTACGGGCAAGCACACCCCCTACCGTTTCCATGTGTGCGCGGCGAGACCCGTGGAGCGTAACGGCGAGTTCGCCAGTCCGAGACATCGCCAGCAGATCCGCGTCCGTGAGGTTGAGCGGCTGACTTAAAAGGGAGTCGCCCACGGTCGAGAAGAGTTGCAGCGGCTTGCCGTTCCACGCTGCACCGTACACAATCGACCGGGAGTCTGGCCCGAAACGCGCCGAGTAAACTGTGCCCGTTTCATAGGTCAAACGCCGATAAGATGGAGACTGCGTGTTCTGCTGCAACCGATTAACCAGGAGCAGCAGCGTCGCCACCAGAAGCACTCCCGCCACCGCCCAAGGGACGATCCGCGCTTGTGGCCGGGAAGCCCTGAGCCGGATTGGGCCAGAAGGGTTTGCAAGAGTCTCCAGCGCAAACGCCAGATCGCGTGCCGATTGAAAGCGATTCTCCGGCTCCTTCTCCAGACAATGGCGCACGATTTGCTGAAATGACAGGGGAACGCTGGCCTGCTCCAGATTGATTTCAGGAGGATTTTCCAGGAGCACCGCGGTGATTGTATCTACCTCGGTCTCGCCGCGAAAGGCTCGGCATCCGGTCAACATTTCGTAGAGAATCGCGCCCACGCTGAAGATGTCGCTTCGGTGGTCCACTGCCTTAGCCCGCAGTTGCTCGGGCGACATATAAGCGACAGTACCGACTACAACGCCGCTTTTGGTCACCGTGGTCAAGTCTTCCACGGAACGTCCGGATTCTTCCGGCGCAGATTGCAGTTTCGCCACTCCGAAGTCGAGAATCTTGACCCGGCCATCGCTGGTCACAAAGAGGTTTTCCGGCTTCAGGTCGCGATGAACGATGCGGCGATCATGCGCGGCAATCAGGCCCCGCACGATTTGCAGGGAGTAGTCGATGACCAGGACTACAGGCAAGGCTCCTTCTGCCAGCCGTTTGCGCAGGGTTTTGCCTTGCAGCAATTCACAAACGATGTAGGGAGATTCCTCGTCGAAGCCAACGTCATAAATGGCGACAATGTTGGGATGATTCAGCGCCGCCGCGGCGCGAGCTTCCAGTTCGAAACGGCGGAGATGATCGGAGTTGTTGCTGGAAGCCGGCCGGATCAGCTTGAGAGCTACATCGCGTCCCAGTCTTTCGTCCCGCGCCCGAAAAACCTCTCCCATGGCTCCAGAGCCGATTTTCTCGAGGACCCGGTAGTGACCTATAACCCGATCATGCATGTGGAGGGACGCCCCGCTGGCATGTTAGGGCGCATGTCCATTGCAGTCAACAACCAAAATGATAGGCATTTGCGCCCCCCTGAGGGCGGGCAAACCTGTCCCAAGTACATTCGGACCGCCTGCTTTCGAGGGAATGCCGCTGTCGCGGAATTGAGTCGTGCTATAATCCATTTTCGCCTGCATCCTTTCGAGGCAGTCTGTGATCTTTCTACGGGCGAATCCCGCGTCAATCAAGATCATTAGATACGAGGTCTAACCATGTCTGGCCATTCAAAATGGGCCACAATCAAGCACAA
>PLKR01000022.1 GCA_003140655.1 Acidobacteriaceae bacterium
ACGTGGTGAAATGCCGCCCGCCAGAGAATCGTCAGCCGCTGCCGGACGAAGTCACCACCTGTTCGCCGTTTTTGGTGCGTCAGTTGGAAGTCGTAAATCCCAAAGTAATTGTTTGCCTCGGCGCCACCGCCGCGCAGACGCTCCTCGAAACCACGCAAGGCATTTCCAAATTCCGTGGGCAATGGCTGGATTTTCGCGGGAGAAAATTGCTGGCGACATATCATCCGGCCTATTTGCTGCGCAATCCGGCCGCCAAGGGTGAGGTTTGGAAAGATCTGCAAAAAGTCATGACGGAGCTGGGGCTTGCGGTGAAAAAAGCCAAGTCCGTTTGATGAAAAGCGCCCGCCTCAGAAGGCGGCCGTTACCAACCCGACGGTCGTTACATCAAGCTCAATGGATCCACATCCACTAATACCGCGGTTTGCGGAATTTTCTTGGCGTCGCAGTACGCTATTGCGCCGCTCAGAATCTTAGTCATCAGTGAACGCTTCGGTGATTTCAGCAAGAATTGGAAGCGGTGCTCCTTTTTCAGTCGTGCCAATGGCGCGGTGGCCGGCCCCAGTATCCGTAAGCCCTTTCCATTGTGCGGGATGAAAAATTCCGAAAGCTGGCGCGACCACTGGATGGCCCTTTCTAAAATCGTATCGCGGACAATCACATTCGCCAGCGCCACGAACGGTGGATAGGCCATCATTTTGCGAAATTGAATTTCGCGCCCGAAAAAGCCGCGGTAATCCTGCCGGACGGCATCCTGAATGGCGTAGTGCTCCGGATAAAATGTTTGAATCAGCACCCGGCCACGCAAATCTCCGCGTCCGGCGCGGCCCGCCACCTGTGTTAGCAATTGAAACGTGCGCTCCGCGGCGCGAAAATCCGGCATGGTCAGTGAAGAGTCCGCACTGACAACGCCGACCAGCGTCACGCGATGAAAATCGTGGCCCTTCGCCAGCATCTGCGTTCCCACCAGAATATCCAGCGCGCCGCCGGCAAACGCACCCAGTGTCTCCTGGAATTGCTGCTTGGTTCGCGCTGTATCGCGGTCCAGGCGCGCGATACGCGCTCCGGGGAATTCCTTGCGCAGGCGTTCTTCGAGGTGCTCCGAGCCTTCGCCGAAAAAATGAACATACTTGGANNGAGCCGCAATAGTGACACTCCAGCCGGTTCCGCTGCTTGTGATAGGTCATGGAGATGCTGCAGTTCTCGCACTGCACCGACGCTCCGCAACTCCGGCACAGCATGGACCACGAATACCCCCGCCGATTGATCAAAATCAGCGCCTGCGTCCGGCTTGCCAGACATTCTTGGATGCCCGCGTGCAGCGTCGCGCTGATTGGACCGGTCTGCTTGGTGCGCTGAAACTCCTCCCGCAGATCGATGATTTCCACGCTGGCCATCGCACGATCCGCCACGCGGGAAGCCAGCGTTAGCAATTCATATTTTCCATTTTCAGCGTTGTGAAAGGATTCCAGCGATGGCGTCGCCGAGCCCAGCAGCGCCAAAGTATTTTCCATCTTGGCGCGCACGATGGCCACATCGCNNAAAATCGCCGAGCGCGTGCCCACCACCACGCGCGCTTTTCCATTGCGCACGCGCCACCATTCCCGTGCGCGCGCCACATCGCTCAACGCCGAATGCAGCACCGCGACGCCTTCAAAGCGCGCGCCAAACCAGGCGCGGCACTGCCGTCCGATCCACAGCGTCAGCGCAATTTCGGGAACCAGAATAATCGCCGTCTTGCCGCGCGCCAAAGCGTCCTGCACTGCGCGCAAATAAACTTCGGTCTTTCCGCTTCCGGTAACGCCAAACAAAAGCTGCACTCCAAATTCGCCCAGCGCGGAGCGTTCGCGAATCGCACGCAGCGCCGATTCCTGATGCACATTTAATTCATGCGCCGGCGGCGTGTACCCGGCGTCGAATTCATCCTCGGCGGGATCGACCGGCTCCTCCCAGCTTTCCACCACGCCGTCGCGCAGCATCCGCTCGATCACGCCGCGCGNNCGCGCGAAACGCCCGCCAGCTTCAGAAGATGCCCGAGCGGCAGGGGACCGCGCTCCGTCTGTAACAAATTCCGTATTCGCTGCCATCGCGCTTTCGCCACATCCGTCATCGCAGCGTCGGTCGTTGCAACCTCCGCGGCTTGCGCTCCCTTCGCGTCCGCCGCGCCATCGCCAGCGGTAGCCTCTGGCGCTCCGCCCTTCCACACTCCGCCTTTCCATGCAATGACGCGGTGCGTTCTCCGCGCGCTTCCCGATACGCGCTCGCGTATCTCCACGAGCCCGCGCCGCTGCAATTTCTGTAATCGTGCCGCGGCGATTCCGGTTTTCAGCGCCATCGCGAAAGACAGCAACCCTTTTTTTTCCGCAAGGCGCAGCAGCAACTGCGTTTCTTCCGCAGAGCACCCGGGTATTTCTCGCGGCGCGTCTTCATCCATCTTCCACTGCGCAATTACCTGGTGTCCCGCTGCCGTCAGCGCCACCTCGCGCACCATCTTCAGNNGCCCACGGGTGCGAGGTAATACCCTGCGATCCACTGCGCCAGCTCAAGCAGTTTCGGCGTCAGCGCGGGTACGCCGTCCAAGACCTTCGCGATATCGCGGATTTGCACTTCGGACTGAACGTTTCCGGGCAAAACATCCAACACTTCCACCACGGCGCCGACCATCGATTTGTTCCGGAACGGGACCAGCACGCGGCTGCCCGGCTGCACCATGGCGCTGAGNNCGCAGCGGCACGGCCAGCGCCACGTTGCAGTAGCGAGAACTCATCGCCGAGTAGTGTAGCAGCAGCGCGAAAAACGCCTGGGCGGGATCAAGCCATCGCGCAAGAAAGATGTTTCTCCTATTGCGTTCCCATATGTGGAGGGCGTAGCATCCCTATGGGATTGCCATAGGAGCTGTATGGGCGACAAGAAAGA
>PLKR01000055.1 GCA_003140655.1 Acidobacteriaceae bacterium
GGCATGACGAGCTTGGAACTCGGGAAGGAGGACGGGATGGCTTCCGGAGCGAGCCGCCGCCATTGCCCCCCCGCACTCAACGCGACTGGATGAAGCGGCTGGGTGCCGTCGCCCTGCAATGCGAAAAGAGTGCCGTCGGCGCCGATCTGGGGATAGTCTTCGATGGCGTGGCTCTGAGCGGTGCGCACCGCCGAACCATGCTCGGCATCGACCGTCCAGATATGCATCCTGTCGGTGTCATCCTGAGTGGACGAATAGACCAGGCGCTTGCGGTCCTGGCTGAAGACGACGTGTGTGACCTCGAACTTTCCTCCCGTGAGTGCGCGGGCCGTCCCGCCCTGTACGGGGACGGCATATAGATGCAGCCAGCCGCTTTTCTCCCAGGGGAACACGAGATCATCATGGTTGGTCCAGAACAGGTTCGTCGCCGAGAGCGTCGGATGGAATACACTGCCGGGTCCCGCGTCGGCAATCCAGGCACGTCGCCCCTGACCGGTTTTCACGTCCGCCGTCCAGACCGACCACGGCCGTCCGCTGCGTTGGGAGAAGAGTCCGGGGGGAGTTTTCTCGGCCAGCACATGAACGAAGGCGATCCGCGCTCCGTCCGGTGAGAACGCGGGCGAGCTGTCGTAGTCGAGACTCGGACTCAACCAGACGATGGTTTTGTCAACGAAATCGTAGACACCGATCAGCGAGTGGCTGCCTCGATGGCTCACGAACGCCAGGCGCTTGCCGTCCGGCGCCCAGGTCAGCGAGTCCACTGTTCCCTGATCGATGAGCAACGGCTGCGCGGCGCCATCGCCGCTCGCGGCCACCGTCAGAATTCTTTTCTTGTCGACAAACAGCAGCCGGCTGCCATCGGGCGAGAAGCTGGGGGAGTCTCCCGCGCCGACCTTGTGCGGCACGCCGCCGGCCACGCCAACCACCCATACTTCCTTGGGCATTGTGCCTTCCGGGGAGTTATTAACGTTGGCCGGAGTCTCGTCCTCAAGACTCTCGCCCCGTGTGAAGGCGATCGACTTCGTATCCGGCGACCAGGCGAGTTCGCCGATATCGAAACCGTCGTCCTCTGTGTACGGTGTGATCGGGCGCGCTTTCGCGCCATGGGAGGGGTCTGCCACCCAGATATTATGGCAGCCCTTCGCGTTGAATACCCACGCCACGGCTGCGCCCGTGGGCGCGGCCAGCATGTCCGACGGAAATGGCGCCTGCATCACATCGTCGAGTGTAAAGGCCGCTGGATGGGCTCCCGCAGCCTGCGTCATGAATAGGCCTGCGCAGGCTGCTGCCGCGCTCCAAAGCCGCAACTTTCCCAAACCGAAGTCAATCATGCGTCTTCCCTTGTGACTAGTCAGAATTTGGTATCCAATGCAAAAATAATGCGGTCAATTTTTCGCTGAACTTTCTGGAGGGGCCGAAAACTAACTCTGAACTTGGTCGGCAAGGGCGACAGATCAGAGGTACGCAATTCCCTTTCCTTCTGGCGGACGGCGCACAAAATACCATCAACTTTTCCTTCTTCAGCGGTCCGGCGCAATCACCGGGCATAAGCCCGCCTTGTTCTCTGGAGCGCTGTTGGCTGTCAGCTGTGAATATAGATCGTCCAGGTAACGGACAAGATCTTCCACTGCCCATCAATTTTGCACAACTGCCAGACTTCGAGGCCTGAATGGTGAACCTTGTCGTTGATGACAAAATCGTAATTAAACGTCACCAGCCCTAGATCACCGTCCTGGCGAATCTCGATATTGTGAAATTTCTCTTCGAGTTTGTCCTTCGACGTAGCGAGTAATTTCGCAAATCCATCTAGCTGGCTCGGGCCAATCCCATCGAACTGAGCGGTATATTTGCGGGCGCTATCAACTTCTTCCTGGTTGTTGATGTGATGAAAGAGCACATCGGGGTTCAGCACGAGCTTCGTTAAGGCATACCCGTCCTTGTGAATAATATCCTGACGGAACTCCTCCAACACGCTGCGAATTTTCGTGAGGTCGTCGGCATTCGATTTGAATTCGATCTCCTGGCCCTGCGCCAGTGCTTGACCAGCCAAGGCACACGTAAGGAGCGCAATGAAGGCTACGACCGCTTTCTTTTTGTTCATCTGATTGTTCATCTGGCATTTTCCTTTCACATCTTGATTTCGGGTTAAGTCCCAGTTGTTGCCGAGGTCTTGGCACCAAACGATTCCTGCACTTCCCTCTAACTATCGAGGCTCATCTGTCGAGGCAAGGGAAAAGCCTTTACGGGGACAGCCAGTCGAAACAATGACTGTTCCTGCTACGACGATGGCGACCGCTAATCCGGCCCCAAATTCTGTGGTGATGTACTTTGCCCAACCGACAGGAGCCGTCAGCGGATCAAATATGCCCTGAACAAAAGTGTTGTGGGTGGCGTGCAGAAGAACACAGGGCCATATGCTGCCCGAGCGCACTCTAAGGTAGCCCATGATGTAGGCCAGCGCGACCACCATTACCGTGAAGCAAGCGAGGGCAAAGACGGCGTTCGTGCCCGCGTTAAAGTCGGTCCAGAGGATCTCCGGATAGTGCCACACTGCCCAAATCGATCCTGAGATCAGACAGGCGCCGTGGAAGCCGAACCGCTGCTGAAGCCTGGGAAACAGGAACCCGCGCCATCCAAGTTCCTCGCCAAGCCCCCATACAGTTTCGCCGATAACCGTGACGGTAAACAACAGCGGCAGAGCCACGCCAAACGTCCCTAAGGCGGGCCAGCGTCCCAATCCATAAGTATCTGCCATCGCGGCTTCGAAGCTGTTGAGGGAGAATGCACCGCGAATGACCAGCCAGGTGAGCAGGTAAACCGGCGCGGCATAGATCAGCGGCAGGAAATACGCGAGCCTGAGAAAGCGGCGACCCGGCCAACCCCAGCCCAATGTTCCAAGTGGGATGCGGAGCAGCAGGCAGGTGCACAGCGCAGCGAAACCAGGACACCACACGGTGAACTGGCTGAGTGCATCGGATTCGTGATGGCTGTGAACCGCAAGGGCATATGTGCAGCCGCTAAAGACACAAAGAAAAAACAGGAAGATCGATAACGGTCGCTGTTGCGGGACTCTGGTAAGCGCTCTCGTCATAGCCCGGGCGTTTTCAGGTATTTCTCGGGCAGCGTCACCCCTGGTCGCTCATGATCAAAGAGAAGGCTGGCGATCCAGAAGCGTCCGTGAGCATGCACAATCTGGAACGAATCGATGCCTCGCGAGAATGGCTGGGCGTCGTCCTTCGCATCCCGGATTTCGGACGTGCTCCACCCCTCGATAAGATTGCCAAACTCCTCGAGGCGGTTGGCGATGCTGCGCTCGAAGAAACCGTGCGCCTTGAAGTAGGGATCGTTCTGCTGCGCGAACATGTCGGGAGTCAGGAAAACGGCATCGCCCTTGCGTGCCGGTGCATTCTTCGTGGCCGCAGACTCCGGAACAATTGAGACGATCCGCCCGTCGGGCACAAACAGCGAGCGGAAGCGGTCCCAATCGCGCTGGCCAGCTGGGCCGGAAACCACGTCATAGAGTGAAGCGATGAGGTGGTCCACAGTGTCCACGTCGCCGGGGTTCTTTGCCGCAGGCCAGTCAGGATGCCCTGCGAGTGTCCCCACTGGCGGAGGCGGCGCAGATGCGGCAGGAGTAGACTGCTGTGCGCTCGCATTGAGCGTCAGTCCCAGAAGAAAACAACACAATATAAGATTGCAGCTACGAATCATGAGATCATCTCCTTGGTTTATTAAGTCAACCGGTGCCCTATGCGATGAGAACCGGGCCAGACCGCGCGCGGCTCTCCTACTTAGACCAGGGCGGAACCACGCCGTTGCTGCGCGCGTACGCGATCGACTGCCCCAGATGCTCGTGTTGATCTTCGAGAATCAGCATCAGCGCGTCCTGCTTCGTCATGTCTTCTCCGAACAGTTTCACGTGTGTCTGCAGGTCGTTGTCGGAAAGTCCCCTAATCGCTTTTTGTAGATTGGCGTAAGAAGCCTTCAGAGCGTCTTGCATTTTCCCCGGATCGGTAATGGGCGCGGGCTCTGCCCCCGTATTCGTTTTACCCGTGAGCGCGTCGGCGAGCAGGCCGTTCTCCTCAACGATCAGGTTGAACACGTCGCCGACGGAGCGAACGCCCTGGCCGGGCTTCCACTCGTACTTGCCTGCCATAACTTGCGCGAGTCCGGTGAATTTTTTGGAAAGCGTTCCGGCATCTTCTCCGAAGGCGGCCTGGAATTTCGCCGGCTGCGCCTGCGCCAATGGCACCATCAGAGCGATCGCCAATACATACGCTCCGTAACGAGTCAGAATCTTCTTCATGTGAAACTCCTTTACGTCAATCTGAACAACTCGTACTGCTCGTAACGCCGAATGCAGACATCTTTCACTCAACCACCTTTCGTTGAGTTGTCATCATAGTGCCATATTTCCATTATAGAACACAACGACAAAAGTGGAGGCGACGCAGTTAAGTGTCGCAAAAGGCTTGTGCCCGCGGAGGCCCCTGAGGCTGAGCGAGCTAGGACAGTCGCGTGCTTGAAGACGAAATGCGGATTGTTGCTGGAACTACTGAGTCAACGATCATGATGCTAGAACCCCAGGTTGAGATTGTGTTGCTTCCTCCCGCCACGGAATCACTCATCCAGGACCGCCTCCTGCACTTGGCGACGGCG
>PLKR01000167.1 GCA_003140655.1 Acidobacteriaceae bacterium
TGGCGCGCACACTGACGAAACTCGAATCTCCCGAGCAGGTCGGCAAGGTGGCGGCCGAGCGCACGCTGCGCCGCCTGGGCGCGCGCAAGGCAAAGACCGCGCAAGTCCCGATCATCTTCGACCCCATGGTGGCCACTTCGATCCTCGAGCACATTTTCGAAGGAGTGAACGGCGACTCGGTCTATCGCGGGGCTTCGTTTCTCGCAGGTAAGCTGGGACAGAAAATCGCGGGCCCCAACGTCACCATCATCGACGACGGCACCATCCCCGGCGGCTTTGGCACCAGCCCGTTCGACGGCGAAGGCGTGCCGACACGTCGAACCGTTGTCATCGAGAATGGCGTACTGAACTCTTACCTGATGAATACGTACACGGCGAAAAAGCTTGGCCTCGCAACCACGGGCAACGCTTCCCGCGGACTTGCCGGCACGCCGGGCATAGGCCCGGGCAACTATTTTCTGCAGCCGGGAACCAGAACGCCGAAGCAATTGATTTCTGAAATCAAGGAAGGGCTCTATGTCACCGAGTTCCTCGGCCACGGCGCGAACCTGGTAACGGGCGATTATTCCCGCGGCGCCTCTGGCTTATGGATCTCGGGCGGGGAGTTCGCCTACCCGGTCGAAGAAATCACCGTGGCCGGGAACCTGAAAGAGATCTTCTTCAACATCTCCGAGGTCGCAAACGATCTTGAGTTCCGCGGCTCCGTGGCCTCGCCGACGCTGCGCATTGACGGCCTCACCGTGGGCGGAGAATAGACGAAGACTCCATGAAATTCGCCAAGGTCGTGTTTTGGATCGCCGCCGTCTGGGGCGTGTTGGTGCTCGCGCCTTTGTATTTTATGTTCGATCTGATCGGACGCCAGGATCCGCCTCCGATCACCCATCCCGCATTCTACTACGGCTTCGTCAGCGCGNNGTGCTCGAGAAGTTCGGCTACGGCGCTACCCTGATCGTGCTCTATCTGCAGAATCGCTTGCACCCGCAGGATCTGGCACTTGGCGGCGTCGATGTGCTGTTCGGAGTGCTATTCCTGGCCGCATTCTTCAAGACCAGCAGCTAGCAGGTTTCGCGGCTCCTTCGCCTCACTGACGTTGCGCGAACCTTCCCCAAGGGCTGCCTTGCCCATATGCGATACTGAAACCCATGCAGTCCCCGCTTCAAGCGCCCACCGCCGCCACAGACCCCAAGTCGGTGAAGGTGAACCTTACCGCCGGCACGGGGGTGGACATCGAATGGGCCGACGGCCACGTTTCTCACTACGGCTTCGTTTTTCTCCGCGACGCCTGCCCTTGCGCCATGTGCAACGAAGAGCGCGGCAAGGCCGGACGCAAGCCGGGCGAACCACCCAAACTCGCTCCCGGCGCGCTGCCCATGTTNNGGCATTTACTCGTGGAAGTTCCTGCGCGAAGTTTGCCCCTGTGAGGAATGCAAAGCTTGCCCTGAGCTTGTCGAAGGGGCCGCACAGCCGGGAACCGGGGCATAAGGTCCGAGGCGAACGTCGATGCAAGAGGGCAAATTCAGCAGGACCGCGCATCGGGTGGCAATTCGCCGCGCCGCGCACCAGCTTCTTGATCAGCCCAGGGTGCTCGACGATCCTCTGGCTCTGCGGATCATTGGTTCCGAAGCCGAGGACGCACTTCGATCGAATCCGAAAGAGGATCATGCTTTTTCCCGCGCGTTCCGCGCATTCATGGCAGCGCGCAGCCGCTATGCCGAGGACGAACTCGCCCGCGCCGTCACGCATGGCGTAACCCAATATGTTGTCCTCGGCGCCGGACTCGATACTTTCGCCTACCGCAACCCTCACCCAGGCCTACGCGTGTTCGAGGTAGACCACCCCGCGACACAGGCGTGGAAGCGCGAGCAGTTGCAAGCGGCGGACATTGCGATACCGCCGTCTTTGACCTTCGTTCCCATCGACTTCGAACAGCAAACCCTGGCAGACGGGCTCGAGCACTCTGGATTCAACGCAAAGGCCGCGGCGTTCTTTTCCTGGCTCGGCGTGACGCCTTACCTCACGCGCGAAGCCTGCATGACCACTTTGAGTTCCATTGCGAAAATGCCCGAGAGCAGCGGCGTGGTATTTGATTTTGCGGTCGACCCTGCGCTCCTCAACCCGGGGCAGAGGATTGCGCTTGAGGCGCTGTCTGCACGGGTAGCCCGGTACGGAGAGCCTTTTCAACTATTCTTCGATCCCGGAAAATTGCAGGACGAACTGAAGGGGATGGGATTCCACCGCACCGAATTTCTGCAAGGCAAGGAACTCAACGCGCGTTACTTCAAAGACCGCAAAGATGGGCTGCTGGTGCGCGGCGGCTTGGGACATCTAATGGGTGCGTCGGTGTAAGTAAGGTAAGCTTTTTCGTCCGAAATATATCGTCCCGAAAGACGAAGGCCCCGATTACTCGGGGCCGATCAAATCTGGGCACCTACAGCACCCTGCGACCATTTCAGTATAGGTCACCCGGAGCCGCAGTCAAGTTACTTTTGTAGGGAGGCTATCCCTGCTTTGCCCCCCACAGAACCCACGCCCCGGAAAACCGGAGCGTGGACCCGACGGGATTCGAACCCGCATCTGCTACCGTCGCAGGGTGCTGTGTTGCCGTTACACTACGGGCCCTGACAAGGAGTCTATCCGCGATTCGCAGGAATGATCGCAGTCGCAGGTGAAATACCACTCTGTGACGTTCCGAAAAGGGACACCACCCTAAACAATCGCAAGTCCCGAATCCCCTGTAAAATTGAATCATCAGCTCCGGAGCCACTTCCGCATTGTCTTTTCTCGATCAACTCAACCCGCAGCAGCGCGAGGCCGTCGAAACCACGGATGGGCCGGTGCTGATCCTTGCCGGCGCGGGTAGCGGCAAGACGCGCGTCATCACCTACCGCATCGCTTACCTGATCGAGCACATGGCAGTGATGCCGGAATCCATTCTGGCGATGACCTTCACCAACAAAGCCGCCGCCGAAATGGGAGAGCGCGTCGAGAAGCTCGTCGGCGGGCTGAGCATTGCCAAGCCAGTGATCTCGACATTTCATTCTTTTTGCGTGCGCGTTCTGCGGCGCGATATTGAAGCGCTGCAGATCCCCTCGGCCACGCCCGGCCCGCCACCCATCGGCCACACCAAGAAATTCGTCATCTATGACGAGAGCGACCAGCAGTCCGTTGTCAAGTCGGTGATGAAGCGTCTCGGACTCGACGACAAGCAACTCACGCCACGCACCGTGCTCTCGCGAATCTCCTGGGCGAAGAATCACATGCTCGATCCGCAGGAGCTTTACCTGCAATCGGCCGATCCCAAGACCGAGAAGATCGCGCACCTGTTCGAGGAATACCGCAAGGAGCTGCGCAAAGCGAACGCCCTCGATTTCGATGACCTGTTGCTCGAGGCGACGCGGCTGCTGAAATCGTCTGCGCCGGTGCGCGAGTATTACAACCGCCGCTTCCAATATCTGCTCATCGACGAATATCAGGACACCAACCGCCCGCAATACGAACTCATGCGAATGCTCGCTGGAACGCGCCACAACGTTTGCGCCGTCGGCGATGAAGACCAGTCAATTTATTCTTGGCGCGGCGCCGATATCCGCAACATCCTCGAATTCGAAAAAGATTTTCCCGAGGCCAAGATCATCCGCCTGGAACAGAATTACCGCTCCACGCAGAATATTTTGCAGGCGGCGTCGTCGGTGGTCGCGAACAACATCCGGCGCAAAGGCAAGAA
>PLKR01000655.1:0-1026 GCA_003140655.1 Acidobacteriaceae bacterium
AAAGTGTTCGAGCTTGGGAGCGCCTTTTGTCTGATCGTCCGCGGCAGTCACACCGGGAGCAGTGAGGGTCGCATTTTGTCCCAGCACAGCCAGGGGCAAAGTCAGAAATAGAAGATACAGGATGATTCTGGAAATAAACATTTGGCCTCTTTCCGAGAGCAGCCGAGATTGGAAGCAGCACGCAATTGCTCGTTGAAGATACGCACGTAGTAAGACGCAGGTTCCGGGCAGCGAAGGGACAAAACGGCACACTCCTGCCCGTAGAACAACATACTACAGACGGGCCGGAAGCAGGAGGGTTAGCGGGAATCCCGAGGAAAACCCAGTCAGGAGAATACGGCGATGAGAGGCGGCAGGGCGGCCAGCATGCTACTTCGGCGATTCGAAGCGATAGCCAATGCCGCGGAGCGTCTTCAAATACCTTGGGTGGCGAGGATCGGCCTCTATTTTTTCCCGCAGCCGCCGCACGTAAACGTCGATCGAGCGCGGCGTTACGAATGGAGTCTCCCTCCATACTGCATCGAGCAACTGATCGCGCGTGAGCACGCGCCCGCAGTGGGCAGCCAGATACGCCAGCAAGCGAAATTCTCGCACAGTGGTGAGAACCGCCCTGCCCCGCACCTGCACCGTCATCGATGAGGCGTCGATTTCAAGATCGCCCAGGCGAAGCACATCCGGCGCCGTTGGCGGTTGGCGCAAGCCGCGGAGCACGCTGCGCACCCGGGCCACCAGTTCGCGCGGGCTGAAGGGCTTGGTGATGTAGTCGTCTCCGCCCAGTTCGAGGCCCTTGACCCGGTCGGCTTCGCCCGTCTTGGCGGTCAGGAAAATAATAGGCGTCGAGGAAAGAGTGGGGGTCTGCCGAATCTGCCGGCAGAGGTCAAAACCGTCTGCGCCCGGAAGCATCACGTCCAGAAGAAAAAGCGACGGCATCTCGCGCAAGGCTTCCGCAACCACCGACCCGCCGCTGACAAAGCTCTGCACATCAAAGCCGGCCGCCCGCAGGTTATGGGAGATCAGCCGCGCGAT
>PLKR01000655.1:1112-2717 GCA_003140655.1 Acidobacteriaceae bacterium
TGGCCACTGCCTTTACGTTGCGGCTCTCTTCTTGGGTGCGTGCCGCAGGCTGCGGCCTTCGATGAGGCTGTAGAGATCTTCGGCGAGATTGGTGGTGTGGTCCCCGGCGCGCTCCAAAGCCTGCGCCATGAGCAGCACGTCAAAGCTTGAGGGATTCTTGTCCGANNTTATCCATTTGCAGGACCTTGCGGGCGCACTCCAGATCGAGATCGACGAATCCGCGATATACCAGATCAAGCATCTCGCGCAGGATCGCCGACATTTCCACCAGTTGGCGCACATCGGCGGCCGCCATCTTCGCCGTCCGGGACTGCACCCGCATGGCTACGCTCATCATCAGATCGCCGATACGCTCCAGGTCGGTGGTGCACTTCAGGCTGGTCAGTAGTTGGCGGGCTCGTGCCTCGTTCACCCGCGTGATGGCCGCCGGCAAGCGCTCATCGATGTAACGCTCGATGATGTCCAGTTCCTGCTCGCACTCCTTGATGGCGAGGAAGGCCATGCGCGAAGAGTGAGTAAGTAAATCGCGCATGTTGAAAGCCGCGTCGCGAGCGATGAGGAATGCCTTGAGCGCGGTACGCGCCAGATCGTCGAGCGATCCTGCACCTTTTCTGACGGCTTTCTTGGTGACTTCCTGGTTCTGAGCGGCCTGGTTCTGAGCGGGCATCACCGCGGCAGTATCGACTGGACCGGGCTCTTCAATCGCGATCCGCGATGTGGCAGCTTTGCGGGGCATGCTTCGCCAGTCTACCCCCAGATTGTGAAAGGACTGTTAACATATTCCCGCCGGTTTCCAGAACGCGATATTGCGAACAATCATGGAGTTACCCGAACATCTGCGCCGCCAGTTTGCCTATGATGCCTGGGCGAACCGCGAAGTGCTCGCCACGCTAAGCGCCAGCGCGCGTCCAACCGCTCGGCCGCTGCAGCTTCTGGCGCACATTCTCTCTGCCGAGCGGCTGTGGCTGGAGCGCATCCGGAAGCAACCGCAAAGCCTGCCCGTGTGGCCAGACTTCACCCTCGAACAATGCGAAGCGCAAATCGCCGAACTCGCCCGACTATGGGGCGAGTACCTCAGCCAGCTTTCTGATGCAGAGCTCTCGGAGAAAGTCACCTACAAAAACAGTAAAGGCGAGCCGTGGACCAGCACCGTGGAAGATATTCTGACCCACGTCGTGCTGCACTCGGCGTATCATCGCGGCCAGATCGCCACCCAGGTGCGGGCCGGCGGGGAGCAGCCCGCTTACACGGACTTCATCCATGCCGCACGGCAGGGTTTGGTCGAATGAGGCATAATTCAGAAATGCAGAATGCGGCAATGAGGCAACTCGTCCTCTTG
This sequence comes from Acidobacteriaceae bacterium, assembly GCA_003140655.1. Taxonomy (GTDB): domain Bacteria; phylum Acidobacteriota; class Terriglobia; order Terriglobales; family Acidobacteriaceae; genus Sulfotelmatobacter. The sequence continues at coordinate 2,452 of PLKR01000655.1, forward strand.
GCGACGATATTCGCGGCTCTGACGGCGATCGCGCAACAGGCGCCCGTCACTTCACCTCTACTCGACCATCTTGCCGGCAAGTGGCTGCTGCAGGGGACCGTGGGCAAGCAACCCGTGACCCACGACCTCGACGCGGAGTGGGTCCTCCAGCATCATTACCTGCGCTTCCGCGAAGTCTCGCGGGAGAAGAACGACAAAGGCGAACCGCGGTACGACGCGACAGTATTCATCGCCTGGAACGAGAAGACCAAGCAATACGCATGCGT
>PLKR01000655.1:2745-5131 GCA_003140655.1 Acidobacteriaceae bacterium
AACACCTTCATCTACGACCCCAAGACCAACACCTGGGAGAACCGGCTCGACAATGTAGTCAAGGGCGAAGCCAAGCCATTCGCGCGATTCAAGGTGACGAAAGAATAAATTGCAATACCGGGGCTTCCCTCGGCGTTATGTCCTCAATCAATCATCCCTTCGCGTACTTCAACCATTTGACGATTTCGGGCAGGGTCGGCCGCTTGCCGTACATCAGTATGCCGATGCGGTAGATACGCGCGCAGAGAATGAGGATCCCCGCAATCGTGCCCACCAACAGCACTAGAGAAAGAGCGATTTGCCAGACCGGCGGCGGCTGAACCGCGATCCGGAGGTACATCAGTACGGGCGAAAAGAAAGGAACCATCGAAGTCCACACCGCAACCGGGGCGTCCGGAGCGCGCATGACCGGCCCCATCATGAATACCGAAATGATGAGGGGAAGAACAATAATGAACTGGAGCTGTTGCCCTTCCTGCTCGCTGGTGATGACGGCGCCAATCGCGGCGTAAATACTGCTGAAGAGCAAGTATCCCAGCAAGAAGAATAAGGCAAAAGCCGCCAGAGTCAGAGGCGGAATGCGGATCTCGCCCGTGCTGGCGCTCGCCGCCAGAGCCGGCAACGCGTAGGCGCCGGCCATCACGATCCAGATCACGATCTGAGTCAGACCCACCGCGCCCACGCCAATCAGCTTCCCCGCCATGAGTTCGGTCGACGTCGCGGAGGAAAGCAAAACTTCCATGACGCGCGAGTTCTTTTCTTCGAGCACTGCGCGCATAACGGAAACACCGTAGAAAATCACGGCGGTGTACAACAGCATCACCATGGCAAAAACCGCAAAGAACATCCCCCGGTCGTTGGCCTTAGTTTCCTTGCCGCCTTCTACACGCACGGTCTCCAGCTTCACTGGCTTGAGCAGTTCGTCCGCCTGAGTGCCGCTGACGCCTCGCTGAGCAAGTTCTTGCAGCAGGATTGCGCGGTCCAATTGGTCCCTGAGCCACGACTTCTCCATGAACCCGCCGGCCTCCCGGCCGTAGTAGGAAACCTTGCGCGCCGCAACCGCATCATCGCTCAGCCACAGGTAGCCATCGATGTCCCCGGAGTTGACCCGATTCCGCAAGACGGTCCGCTCCGCTTCGCTGGAATTCGCGTCCACCTCAATCGCATAGTCGCGGCCGGGTTTGTCGTCATCTTCAGCGCCTTTGTCTTTATCATCTTTGTCGGCGCCGCTTTTCTCGTCCTCCGGCTTGCTGCTGGCTAGAACTTGCTGGCGCACGATCTCGCCGAATTGAGGCGTCGAAGTCACCACCACCAGCCGCTGCATTTTAGAGCTCTTCATGCTGGAAAGTTTTGCGGGGATCACAAAGGCGCCAATCATGATCGCCGGCAGCAGCAGCGTGAGCACGATGAAGGAACGCTGGCGCACCCGCTCCAGATACTCGCGTTTGATAACGAGCCAGGTATTACGCATTGGCCTTACCCACCGCTTCGATGAAGATCTCTTCCAGGGAAGGCTCCATCAGCTCAAACTTGTTGACTCGGGCGCACGAAGTCGCCGCCCGCAGCAATTCCTGGGGATCCGCGCCCGCAGCCAGCCGCACTTCCACGTAGTTTCCGTAATCGTTGAACGACTGCACCAGTTTCGGATCGCGCAGAAACTGCGAATCGCCCTCATACTTGATCTGCACGTTCCGCTTGCCGTATCCCGCGCGGATCTTGCCCAAATCACCTTCCAGAACGGCCCGCCCATGATTGATCAGGCAGATGGAATCGCACAGGCGTTCCGCCGTGTCCATGCGGTGCGTGGAAAATAGAAGAGTCTTGCCCGCGTTCTTGAGTTCCAGGAAAGCGTCCTTCAGCACCATCGCGCTTGACGGATCCAGGCCGGAGAATGGCTCATCCATGACCACGAATTGAGGGTCGTGAACCACCGCCCCAATGAACTGCGCTTTCTGCTGCATCCCTTTGGAGAGTTCTTCCACCTTCTTGCCGGTCCATTCTTTCAAACCAAGGCGTTCACACCACTGTTGTGCTCGCTGTGTCGCATCATGCCCGGACAATCCCTTCAGTTCCCCAAGAAACACAAGCTGATCCAGAACCTTCATCTTCTTGTACAAACCGCGCTCTTCGGGCAGATAGCCGAGTCGCTGCGTGTGCGCCCGCCGCAGGGGTTCGCCAAACATCGATACCGCCCCGGAATCGGGAACCGTGATGCCGATCATCATGCGCAGCGTGCTGGTCTTTCCTGCGCCGTTCGGGCCCAGCAAGCCATAGACCTCGCCCGGTCGAATGACCAAAGACAAGTCATCCACGGCGACGAATTCATCGTAGCTCTTACGGATTTTGTTCAGTTCTAGGGTATTCACCCGGAAGTCCTCAAGATGAA
>PLKR01000506.1:0-219 GCA_003140655.1 Acidobacteriaceae bacterium
TAATGTCCTTGGAGTCGCGCGAATCAAATCGCCTCGGTCGGTTCATGTCTCATCATCGCCTGGCGACCCCAGTGTCACCCTGGGAGCGCCTCAAGATCGGGGGTGGCACTCCGCCAATCCTGACTCGGCACGGTTGGCTGATCGTCTACCACGGTGTCAGCGAAATTGAAAATACCGGCAACGGCGGACACCAACTCCGTTATTCGGCAGGCGTGATGG
>PLKR01000506.1:233-369 GCA_003140655.1 Acidobacteriaceae bacterium
CTGCCGCAGGAATGCAGCGGGACCGTCGCCCACGTCGTGTTCCCGACCGGCATCGACCGGCGGGACGATCTCGGCCTACCCAATCGCTTCGACGTCTATTATGGGATGGCCGACAGCCGGATTGGTGTCGCACGTC
>PLKR01000506.1:377-5480 GCA_003140655.1 Acidobacteriaceae bacterium
GTGTTTGACAACAATCTGTCTGTGCTCACGAGATGCCAAGCCGGGCAAAGACAGGGATCTTCACTCCGTCTAAGATCAATCCGAAAACGATGGCCGCTCCAAACTCGCACGCCAGGACGGGCACAGGCAGTGGTGCCATCGCAATTCCGCGAATAGCCAAGGTCGAGATAATGAGAATGTCGGCAACCGAGGAAGCCACCAGCCATACCGTGGGGCGCAGTCCCCAGAGGTGGCGACGCCCTCGCAGGGCGTAAATGGTGGCTTGGCTGCCGTATACGATGGCAACGACAGAAAGCGTTCTCAGGGCTTCGATTCCGAATTGCATTTCGAACTTGCCGACCGCTACGACAGCTACACAGAACGCTAAAAAGCAGCCTCCCAGACTGACTCCGGCCATCGTAATCCTGCCGACTTGCCAGGAATTTGGCATGGGCGATGGCCGAACTCTGTCGGTGGTCAACGCCATGGCCAAGAAGTCGCCGGTGATCATCACAATGACCATCAGCATGGGCGTCAAAACCGCGTGTCCGGTCATGACCAAGCCAATTGCCAGCAAAAGCACCTGCACAATCTTCTTGAGGACGGAGTTCAGCGTGTAGGTAAGAATGCGCTGAAAGGTGATCCTACCTTCTTTTACGGCGGCGACGATGCCGCCAAGCCCAGCCTCAGTCAACACAATACCAGCGGCCGATTTGGCGACATCGGTTGCGGTCGATACGGCAATTCCCATCTGTGCCTGACGCAGCGCGGGTGCATCATTGGCGCCATCGCCGCACATCCCGACCGTATGCCCATTCTTCTGGAAGGCCTTGACGAGATCAAATTTTCCTTCGGGAAGAATACTTGCGAATACCGCAAAATCCTCGGGTTTTACGCCGTCGGGTATGGCTCCGGGCGGGCAGACAGCACCATTCAATCCCACCGCGTGGGCAACGATTGCCGCCGTAGCCGGAGCGTCACCCGTTACCATGACCGTGCGCACGCCCAGGGTCTTAAGCTCGGAGATCAGAGATGTCGAGTCCTTACGGGGCGGGTCACTGAGTGCAATAAGACCCATAAGCTTCAGAGCTGTTGCGGTGCCCACAGCTACCGCTAATACTCTGAAGCCTTGCTTTTCCAGTTCATTTGCTAAGCCGGCGGAAGTGGGTGATGCGGCGGTGAGGCCCGCGACGACCGTGAAGGCTCCCTTCACGATGCGCTCTACTCCCCCCTTTGCATCGGTTGCCGTTGCTTCGGAAGTTTTCTTGGCAGGGTCGAATGGCACAAACGTGATTAGCTTTGGCATGTCCGACGTTGGCTTCTCTTTGGACGCAGAGCGAATCGCCGCATCCACAGCATCATCTCCGCCCTCCGAACTTGCGAGGGCTGCCATGCCGAGAACGTGGGCTTCGTCGAAGCCGGGCATCGGCTTAACGCTGGTGACGGAAAGTTCATTACGGGTGAGCGTTCCAGTTTTGTCCGAGCACAACACATCAATTGTTGCAGCCTCATCCACGGCCGATAACCGCGTCGGCAGGACGCCCAGCTTCGCCAGAGATCGCGCTCCTAGAGCCGCCGCCAGCGTGAACGTTGCTGGTAATGCCACGGGTATTGCAGCAAGAACCGACGTGAGCAGCAGAGGAATAATCTCGCTCCACGGCAGGGCATGAAAATAGGCATACGCTCCGATAATAAGGATGACGACGCCGTTGAAAATAGCCAGATTACGCACGATGCGCAGCACAGCTCTTTGCTGCGAACTTCCAGCGTGCGCAGTGCGCACGAGTTCCGCAGTACGGCCAAATTTGGTATGAACACCGGTGGCTGTAACTTCTGCAGTTGCTTCACCCCGTCGTACGAGTGCTCCCGCAAAGGTATCAACGCCTGGACCAGCCTCAATGGGCAGAGATTCGCCTGTAAGCATGGATTGGTCGAGCAAGATCGATCCCCCGATCAAATGCACATCTGCGGGCACGACTCCGCCAAGTGACAACTTCACGAGATCGCCGCGCACCAACTCCGCGGCCGGCACCGTCTTCCAGACATCATCACGCTCAACGGAGGCGCTCAAGGCGAGACGCGAATTCAAAGCTTTTAAGGTAGCCTGGGCGCGACCCTCCTGAAAATAGGCTAGTGCTGCGTTGAAGACTAGCAGGCCCGCAATAATCGAGGCCTCGAAGTATTTGTACAGTACGACCTCAAGCACAATCGACGCTTCGAGCAACCATGGGACGGGTGCCCAGAACTTGGCCAATGCATTGCGAAGTGGATGGGCGGACACATCGGGCATTGCATTGGGCCCGTCTTTTTGCAGACGGCTATGTGCTTCATCGCTCGTGAGTCCTTTCGAGTCGATCCTCTGAATTGGCTTTGCGGGTGGTTTGGATGGTGCAAGTTCGAGAATTGGTTTCACGGACGACTCGCCTCCCTCAACGCCGTTTGCCCACTTCGCTTCATTTAGCTATCGCTGAACAAANNCTGCGCGGGGATGTCCCTTGGCCAGTGGCGGAGGTGCGGTCGGCTCGTTGAAATCAGCTGTCCAGTGCCAGTTCCTGATCTCGGGCATGTCTTCCAAATGTTGTCGAATGTAGTCGTGGTGCTCGTACAGCTTCCGGTTAAACGTGTCGACTACATCCGAAACCTCTGAGCGCAGTCTTGAGACGTACTTCAGTGCATCGATAGCGAGATGAAAACGGCTCATCTTGTTCAGCACTACCATGTCGAACGGCGTGGTGGTCGTGCCCTGATCCATATAGCCGCGCACATGGAAGCGGCTTTCATTGGAGCGTCCATGAACCATGGTGTGAATGAGCCAGCGATTGTTATGGAAGGCGAAGATGACTGGTGCGTCTTTGGTGAATAGAGCGTCGAAAGACATGTTATCCATGCCATGCGGATGATCATCCGGGCTCATCAAAATGCTCAAATCCACTACATTGACAACCCGTACCTTGATGCCGGGGACATACTTCTGCAGAAGCCAAGAGGTCGCGCACGTCTCGATGGTGGGAACATCTCCCGCGCAGGCCAATACAACGTCCGGTTCTCCACCTCCGTCGTTGGTGGCAAATTTCCAAGTCGATGCCCCTCGCGAGCAATGTTCGAGAGCTTCGTCCATGTTCAGCCACTGAAGCTGCGGCTGCTTTCCGCACGTAACGATGTTGACGTAGTTGCGGCTCCGCAAACAATGGTCGAAGACGCTTAGGAGGCAATTGCTGTCCGGCGGATAGTAGACCCGAATGGTTTCGGCTCTGCGCGCCAGCGCGTTGTCTACAAATCCCGTTGCCTGATGGCTGAAGCCGTTGTGATCGTTTCGCCAGGCATGACTTGTCAGTAGAACATTTAACGATGCGAGCGGCCTGCGCCAGGGAAAATCGCAGCATTGCTCCAGCCACTTGGCATGTTGCGTCAACATCGAATCCACGACTTGTGCAAAGGCTTCGTAGGAAGACCACATGCCATGCCGCCCGGTCAGCAAGTAGCCTTCGAGCCATCCCTGGCAGCAATGTTCGCTCAATACTTCCATGACACGGCCATCGGGGCTCAGTTCGTCATCGATCGAAACAGTCTCGGCCATAAAGCAACGCTTGGTAGCTTCGAGAACAGAATTTAGGCGATTGGAGTCGGTCTCATCCGGACAAAAGATGCGAAAGTTTGTCGGATTGAGCTTGAAGATGTCTCTGAAAAAATCTCCGAGCTTTCGTGGGGCTTCCGCGATCACTTGACCCGGTCCTGGGATCTCCANNGACGATCGCCAACCGGCGCGAGTTCCGCTAGCTCGGCAATCAATCTCCCCTTTTGATCGAAGAGCTCCTCCGGCTTGTAGCTTCTCATCCAGGCTTCAAGGATCTTTAGATGTTCCGGGTTTTCGCGGACCGTGGCGAGAGGAACCTGATGAGCACGAAAGGTGCCTTCAATCGGGATTCCATCCACTTCTTTCGGACAGGTCCATCCCTTCGGAGTGCGCAGGACGATCATGGGCCAGATTGGCTGCGTCTTGAACCCGCTCCGACGCGCCTCCTGCTGGATGACTCGAATCCCGGCATAGCAATCATCCAGCGTTCTAGCCAGGAGTTGATGTACGACTTCAGGATCGTCGCCTTCTACAAAATAGGGCTTGTAGCCGCGTCCTATGTACAGAGCTCTTAAGTCTTCGTCGCTGGTCCGTCCTTGAACGGTCGGCCCGGAAATCTTGTAGCCGTTGAGGTGCAGAATCGGAAGGACAGCCCCGTCCCGCACCGGATTTAGAAAGTTGACGGACTTCCAGCTTCCTTCAAGCGGACAGGTCTCGGATTCTCCGTCGCCGATGATGCAGGCGACGATCAGGTCGGGATTGTCGAAAGCGGCTCCGAATGCGTGAACCATCGAATAGCCGAGCTCCCCGCCCTCGTGCATGGAATTTGGGACGTGAGGTCCGCAATGGCTGGGCACGCCGCCTGGCGTCGAGAACTTCCGGAAAAGAAGTCGTAGGCCGTTCTCATCTGGCGTGATCTCCGGATGGACTTCTGTATAAGTGCCTTCCAGATATGAGCACGCATTGAGCGATGGACCACCATGTCCCGGACCGGCGATGTAAATGATATTTGCATCATGCTCTTTGATGAGCCGATTCAGATGAATGTAAATGAGATTCTGTCCCGGCGAAGTTCCCCAGTGCCCGAGGAGCCTTGGTTTGATCTGCTCTGCCTTAAGAGGCTCTCGCAACAGGGGATTCTCGAAGAGGTAGATCTGACCGATGCAGAGATAATTCGCGGCTCGCCAGTAGCGGTTCATCTTGCCGAGCATTTCGGGCGTCAGCGGACCGTCGGGCTNNGCATCGAAGATAAACTTAGAGGGCTTAGGAGTCCGATCTAAATTCTTTGCCCGCGATTTCGAGCTTCTATCCTGGTCAACCTCTATCGTTTGTTCTTTCGTAGGCATACAAATTCTTCCTCTCGACTAGTAATCATTAACTGCACAAGGCGCGCTTTAGCGACTCCGAGTGCTCGGTACGACGGTTAGGCAACATCTTTCTTTCCCACGTGATCCGTCCGGGTCTCTCGCTCCGCCTCAAGCCAGTCTTGATTCGCTTGGCCGTCTCCCCTACCTCGCTGCTGATAGAGTTCATAGGCCCGCGTAGCAATC
>PLKR01000005.1 GCA_003140655.1 Acidobacteriaceae bacterium
GGATCGCGTGCGAAATTGCCATCGCCGCCTGTGATCTCGCCGAGGTCCTGGGTTCCGCTGTCGCCCTGCAACTCCTGTTCGGTCTGCCGTTGCTCGCCGGAGTGGTTATCACCGCGCTTGACGTCCTGATCGTTCTTGCGCTGCAAGGCCGTGGCTTCCGGCTGATCGAAGCGTTCGTGGTCACGCTCATTGCCTCCATCGCCGGGTGTTTCGCCTACGAGATTTTTATCGCCCGGCCGCTTTGGATGGACGCCGCTCGCGGTTTCATTCCGCACACTGAGGTTCTCCGGAATCGCGAGATGCTCTATATCGCCATCGGGATTCTCGGTGCCACGGTAATGCCCCACAATCTCTACCTGCACTCGAGCATCGTGCAAACGCGTGCATTCGGTTCCGGCGTGCGAGATAAGCGCGAAGCTCTGCGCTTTGCGTACATCGATTCCAACCTCGCGCTGGGTATAGCGCTGTTCATCAACGCGGCCATTCTCGTCCTCGCCGCCGCCGCCTTCCACACTCGCGGCCTCCACGACGTCGCCGAAATCGCCAGCGCCTACAAACTTCTGANNGTGGTTGCGCCGTTTGATCACGCGCGCCATCGCCATCATTCCCGCGATCCTGGTCATCGCCATCGCCGGCGAAAATAAAGTCACCTGGCTGATCATCCTCAGCCAGGTAGTTCTAAGTTTCCAGCTGCCTTTCGCCGTGATCCCGCTGGTACAATTTACCGGCGACCGCAAAAAAATGGGCGTCTTCGTCAACTCGCGCCTGACGATGGTCGTCGCGTGGGCCATCGCCGCCGCCATTCTCTTCTTCAACGCCGAACTTGTTTATCTAACTTTGCGCGCGCCGTAGCGGCCGTGCGTGGTTCACCGCGATTCTCTCGGAGAGATGAGCTTTTTTNNTTGAAAAATGGAAGTAGCGGCTGATGTGGTAATCCTCATTGTAACTGGAGAAAAGATTTTCGATCTCCGGCGCGGTCAGGCCGAAAGAAGATAGCGCGACCGGCGTGCCGAAAGCTCCGGCTAAGGCAAGATAGCGTTCGACGAGCTGGCGGAGAGGCATGATCGGTGCGCGGCGTGTGGCTTCAGCGCTCATTCTGCTTACCTGCGAAATAGTGTACTGCGGCTCTTCGCGGTTGGAAAGGGCTTTGCGCCCAGGTGGTGCGCGCCGACGCGCGGCCGCCTTCGGCCGACGCGAAATGCGCTGAGCGCATCGGCACGCGCNNGATTGCCAGGAGGAACGCGATGAGCATCGCCGTGGGAACCGCAGCACCGGATTTTACGCTGAAGGATCAATCTCAGAAAGAAATCAAACTTTCGGATTTTGCGGGAAAGAAAAATGTGGTGCTGGTGTTTTATCCGCTGGACTGGAGTCCGGTGTGTACCAACGAGCATGCCTGCTTGGTGAATGAGATGAAAGCGTTTGAGACGCTGGATGCGGAAGTGCTCGGCGTCAGCGTGGACAGCGTCTGGTCGCACAAGGCGTATGCCGAGAAGATGGGCATCGGATATTCGTTGCTGGCGGATTTCCAGCCGCGCGGCGCGGTGGGAGAAAAGTACGGTGTGTTTCTGGCGGAAAAGGGGATTACCGGGCGCTCTATCGTGATCGTGAACAAGGATGGCAAAGTGGCGTGGGTGAAAAACTACGATATCCCCGTCATTCCCGACTTGAAGGAAGTGGAAGCCGCACTGCAGCAGGTGAAAACGGCCGCAGCGTAAGAAGCGAAATGATGCAGTTACGAGCTAGCGAAAAATTATACGAAAGCAGGGCCGGCAATTTCGGCCCTTTTTCTTTTGCCTGGCGCGCTGTTAGTTGTGAGCAGCTGTTGTGGAATCGTTGCGGACCACCACGCCACNNGCTTTTCCCCTGCACGGCGATGATGTCGGCGTAGTAGCCCGGCTCGAGCGCACCGACTTTGCCGGACCAGCCCAGCAGATCCGCGGCGCTGAGCGTGGCCGCGCGAATGGCGTCAATCGGTTGCATACCCCATTCCACCATTTTGGCAAACTGCTTGGCGTTGTCGCCGTGAGGGTATACGCCGGCATCCGTGCCAAATGCGATTTTTGCGCCGCTTTGAAAGGCATGGCGGAAATTTTCGCGCTGCAACCGGCCCACCTTTTTTTCTTTCTCGATGGATTCCGGCAACATCCCGGCTTTAGCGCCTTCCTGCAGGATGAAATCGTCGTTGTAGATGTCGAAGACCAGATACGTGCCGTGCTCCTTGGCAAGTCGGATGCCTTCGTCGTCAATCAGGCTGGAGTGTTCGACGGAATCGATACCCGCGCGGATGGCGTCCTTGATCGATTGCGTGCCGTGCGCGTGGGCGGCAACTTTGCGGCCGAGCTTGTGCGCTTCTTCGGCGATGGCCGTCATTTCTTCCAACGTGTATTGCGGCGTGCCGGGCTGATCCCCTTTGCTGAGTACGCCGCCAGACGCGCATATCTTGATCAGGTCGGCGCCGTATTTGATCACTTCACGAACTTTCGCGCGCGCGGCCCACGGGCCATCGGCAACACCTTCGGCCACGTGGTGATATTCGTACGGCAGAAGATTGTCGTCGCAATGTCCGCCGGTAATTCCCAGCGCCGGACCGGAAACCAACATGCGCGGGCCTTCGATGTCGCCGTCGTTGATGGCGTCGCGAAGGGCGACGTCGGTAAAGCCCGTTGCACCCACGTTGCGGATTGTAGTGAAACCGGCGCTCAATGTGCGGCGGGCATTCTTGACGCCGTTAATGGCTTCTCGCGGGGCGGAAATGGCGAGCCCCGAATAACCCAGGTCTTGCGGGTCATAGGTGATATGCGTGTGAACGTCGATGAGTCCAGGCAGGCATGTACCGGCAACTTCGATGAGCGCTGCGGTGGCAGGGAGCGCAGCGGATTTTCCGGGGCCCACACTGGTGATGGTGCCGTCAGCGGCGAACACGATCGTCTGGTCGTCGCGAATTTCGCCGGAGCGAACATCCAGCAAATGCGCGCAGCGGACCGCGCCAGGCGCGGCCGCTGTTATCGATGCAAAAAGAAAACAAAACACGAAGGCCGGAAGGAGTTTGTGCATGTTAGTCCTCAAACGAAAGAGCTTTGGTGCGTGGAGTATA
>PLKR01000395.1 GCA_003140655.1 Acidobacteriaceae bacterium
TACCTCGTCGTCAAGACCATGCGCAGCCTGGGACTCACCTATTTAGAAAACCAGGCCAGGGTTTGACACGGCCCAACGGTCTCAAGTTTGGGACCAACATTTGGACGCGGGGCCATGACGAATGGCTGGATCGACATCAAGAACGCCGACATGATGTTGGTCATGGGTGGCAACCCCGCCGAGAACCATCCTTGCGGCTTCAAGTGGGCGATTGAAGCCAAGCGAACCCGTAATGCGAAGCTGATCGTGGTGGATCCGCGCTTCACGCGTACGGCTGCGACTTCGGATTTGTTTCTTCAGATCCGCGCCGGAGCGGATATTGCGTTTCTCGGCGGAGTGATCCGCTATGCGCTCGAAAACAACCGTATCGCCAAGGAATATCTCGTCAACTACACAAACGCCGCGTTCATTGTGAAGGAGGGCTTCAAGCTGCCGGAAGACGGGCTCTACTCCGGCTTCGACGCTCCCTCGCAGACTTACGACAGGTCCACGTGGACTTATGAAGACGGCAACGACACCGGCGACATTGCGCCGGCGCATGCTGCCGCGCCAGCCCCTGCAACACATGCTGCCGGAACTACCGCGGCGCCTGCCGGCCCGCCGCCCGCGGGATCGGCAAAACCCCTGCCTGCGCTGCCTCCGAAGGTCGCTTATGACTTGACCTTGCAGCATCCCCGGTGCGTCTATCAGTTGTTGAAGCAGCAGTATTCGCGCTACACGCCGGAGATGGTCGAGCGAATCACCGGCATACCGAAAGACCAGTTCCTGAAGGCAGCCGATCTGTTCACATCCGTCCGCAAAGACGGCGACATGAAGAAGGTGGCCACCATTATGTACGCGGTGGGGTGGACGCAACACAGCTTCGGCACGCAAATCATCCGGACGGCGGCCATGCTGCAGTTGCTCCTGGGCAACATCGGGCGCGCCGGGGGCGGCGTCAACGCGCTTCGCGGCCACTCCAATATCCAGGGCGCTACCGACATGGGCGGGATATTCGACGTCTGGCCGGGCTACCTGAAGGTGCCGAATCCGACCGACGTTGACCTGGCCGCTTATTTGAAACGAATCACGCCAACTTCTTCCAAGCCGGCGCCGTGGGATTCGTTCAATTACTGGTCGAACACGCCCAAGTTTGCCGTCTCATTCTTGAAAGCGCTGTACGGTGACGCGGCCACAAAAGAAAACGACTTCGCCTTTAATTACATGCCAAAGGTGGATCGCAACTACTCCTGGACGCAGATCTGGGACAACATGTACCGCGGCACGGTGAAGGGAATGTTTGCGTTTGGGATGAATGGCGTAGCCATTGGGCCGGACTCGCAGAAGAACATCGATGCCCTCAAGAAAGCCGACTGGCTCGTGGTCGGCGAGATTTATCCCGATGAGACCAGCGAATTCTGGAAGTCTCCGGGAATCACGCCCGAGGAAATGAAGACCATCAACACGACTGTCTATCGCCTGGCCTGTGCGGGCTTCGCCGAAAAAGATGGATCGATGACCAACTCGGCGCGCTGGCTGCAGTGGAAGAACGTCGCCGTCCCGCCGCCGGGAGAGTGCCGCCTGGATCAGGACATCGTGGCGCAAATCTTTCTCAAGGTGCGTGAACTCTACCAGACTCAGGGCGGCAAGTTCCCGGATCCAATCCTGAAGCTGACTTGGGGCTACACGAATGCGCAGCATCCCGCTCTCGGAGATTTGGCCAAGGAGTTAAACGGTAAGGCGCTCGCGGATCTTACCGATCCGAAGACGCAAGTCACCATCAAGAAGGGCCAGCAATTGCCGGGATTCGCGTGGTTGAAAGACGACGGCACGACCTCCTGCGGGAACTGGATTTATTCCGGAAGCTGGACCGAGGCCGGAAACCAGCTCATCCGCCGCGGCACCGAAGATCCCTCCGGCCAGGGCATTTACCAGAACTGGGGGTGGTCGTGGCCGGCGAATCGGCGCGTCTTGTACAACCGCGCGTCCTGCGATCCGTCGGGAAAGCCCTACGATCCTACGCGGAAACAGGTCTGGTGGAACGAGTCCACGCAGCTCTGGGCGGGAAACGATGTGCCCGACTTTAAACCGGATTCTAACCCGAAGGACCACATGGGCCCGTTCATCATGAATCCGGAAGGTGTGGGCCGGGTTTTCGCTCCGTTGGGGGCTTTTGTCGATGGACCGTTCCCTGAGCACTACGAGCCGATTGAGAGTCCAGTTCAAAATGCGCTGCACCCGAACCAGCAGAACAATCCGGTGGTCAAGAAGCTCAAGACGGCTATGGATAAGTACGCGACGCCAGGCGACGGATTCAACATAGTCTGCACCACGTACCGGCTTACCGAGCATTACCACTACTGGACCAAGAACAATCAGATGAACGTGCAGCTCATCCCCGAACCGTTTGTCGAGATTCCGGTCGAGTTGGCTGCGGAGCTGGGGATCAAGGGCAACGACAAGGTGAAGGTCACGAGCGCACGGAGTTACTACATAGCCAAGGCGTTCGTGACCAAACGCATCAAGCCGATGACGATCGACGGCAAGAAGATCTACCAGATTGGCATTCCGATCCACCAGGGTTATCGCGGCATTCAGGAAGACGAAGGCAAGGACGCGAGGACGATACTCAACCGCCTGACGCCGACCGTGGTTGATCCGAACGCCTACACGCCNNGTAATTGGGAAATTTGGTAATTGAGTAATTGAAAAACCGAAGCCGTGGAGCGCGCAGGTCTTCAAATTACCCAATAACCAAATTACTCAATTACCAAATGATCTTATGAGTCAGGCAACTTTAGCAATCCGCAGAATTTCCGGCCACGCGGGACCCGCTCCCGGCGACGACGTGGAGCGCGACTATCAGGTCTGCAAACTGATTGACACCACCACGTGCATCGGCTGCAAAGCCTGTGAAGTGGCATGTCTCGAGTGGAACGGGTATACGTTCACCGACACGGTGTTCGACAACAGCTACCAGACGATGCCGGAAACGGCGTGGAATTACTGGAACCTCATCAAGTTCAACGAGCACGAGCGCGAAGACGGCAGCATCACGCTGCTCATGCGCAAAGACCAGTGCATGCACTGCGCCGATCCGGGATGCCTGAAGGCGTGTCCCGCCGATGGCGCGATCGTGCAATACACCAATGGCATCGTTGATTTTCAACAGCAGAATTGCATTGGCTGCGGCTATTGTGTCAGCGGATGTCCGTTCGATATTCCCAAGTTCAATCCCACGACCAAGAAGATGTTCAAGTGCACGCTGTGCGTTGACCGGGTGAGCGAGGGACTGGAGCCGGCTTGCATCAAGTCCTGCCCCACCGGCTGTCTCCACTTCGGAACCAAGGACGACATGGTGGACCTCGCGGAGACTCGCGCCAAGCAGCTTCGTGAGAACTACGGAATCGAGAAGGCGGGCGTCTACGATCCGGCNNTGCCGAAGGATCCTCGCATTCCATTTCTTGTCCGCTTTTGGAAAGGACCGGCGAAGTGGATTGGGAATCTCGCCATGCTGGGCGGAATCCTCGGAGTGACGCTGCACTACCTGCGCTACGGTCCGAAGGAAGTGCACGACGATGACGCGAAGGATGAGAACGGAGGAAAACCGTGAGCACTTCACACGTCGTTTCCTCCGCACGCGCTACCCGCGAATCCGGCGGCCAGATTGTTCGCTACACGCTGAGCGAGCGGGTTCACCACTGGCTCGCCGCGTTGACCTACATCTATTGCCTGATCACAGGCCTCGCTTTCTGGTCGCCCTACCTGTTCTGGCTCGCGGTGGTGGTGGGTGGCGGGCCGACGGCGCGCTTCTGGCATCCCTGGTTTGGACTGGCCTTCGCGCTCTCCGTGGCATGGATGTACAAAATGTGGCGCAACGACCTGGCTACGACCGACTCGGACCGGCGCTGGTCGAAGTCGATGAAATACTACATCGAAAACGAGGATGAGAAGCTGCCGCCGGTGGGCCGTTTCAATTACGGCCAAAAGCTGTTCTTCTGGCTGATGTTTTACGGCGTGATCCTGTTGCTGATTTCGGGGCTGGGGCTGTGGTTCGTCGAATCCATCCCGTGGAGCCTGCGCTGGCTGCGTTATCTGGCAGTGACGGTACACGTGGTCGCAGCCATGGCGACCATCGGAGCGTTCATCATTCATATTTACATGAGCGTGTTCATGGAGCCGGAATCGTTTCACGCGATGATCCGCGGGCGCGTCTCTGACGCCTGGGCGCGTACCTATCACCGCCTCTGGTACGAGCAGGTCACGAAAGGGACGTCCGAACAGAAGTGAAAGGATCCAAGCAGAACGAACCGTGATCGCGACGTTGCTATCTGCTAGCGAAGAACGCTACTCTCGCGGCGCTTCCCACAATCCCAAGGCAAGCCGACTGCATCCAAAGATTTCGAGATAAAATCTCAGACTAAATACATGAGAGGACTTATGCGCTGGTTTCCCAACTCACACGCCTTCATGGCAGCGGCGATTCTGGTGCCTGCGTCACTGCTGCTCGCAGCCGATGTAGATACCAAGTTCCACAACGCGCCGGCTTCGGCCCAAGCGGCGAAGAATCCGTACGCAGGCGACGATGCCGCCGCGTTGGCCGGGAAGCCGCTGTACGCGAAGAATTGCCTGTCGTGTCACGGCAAGACAGGAAAAGGCACGGGCAACGTGC
>PLKR01000619.1:0-8557 GCA_003140655.1 Acidobacteriaceae bacterium
GGCTCAAGCGTTTGCGGACGGATGCGCTTCACGTTCCACAGATGAAAGAACTCGTGCGCCGTCACCGAAGCCAGCGCTTCGGGAGCCTTTGCCAACACGTCCGCATTCAGCGCAATCGCGGTGGAGTAGGCGTGCTCCATGCCCCCACCGCCCGGCCCGCGCGGGAAGTGATAAAGAAACATGTAGTTCTCGAAAGGACGATCGTCCATCCAACTCGTCGCGGCCGCCACAATCTTGTGCAGCATGGCGGTAATCTTTTCCATGTCGTAGTCGCCGGATTCGGCGTCAACGATCACGCGATAATGGCCGCCACCTTCGTCAAAATCAGATTCCCGGAACATTCCGATCTCGACCGGAGAATCCACCAGCCGGTCGTAGTTTTCCGAACTAAACCCGCCCTCGGGCATTGACGCCAACGGCGTGGCCACGTGCCATCCCGCGGGAACCTGGCTAAAGCGCACGACCATCGGCCCGTTCCGCGCGTCCACGGGATACATGAGAATCTGCGCCAGATTAAGAAATGCATGATGCGAGTTGAACTGGGCGCCGAAGGGCCCGGGCGAATCCAGAAAGATCTGATACTCAACCACGGCGCCGCCTTGCGCATCCGAAAGCTGCCACCGGCTCTTGTCCAACGCTTGCACGGCGAGCGAGTGGCCCGCGCGGTCTTTCGCCCGCACCCAGTTCACGTATTGCGCGAAGTCGCGCACCTGATACAGCGCGTTCCACACCGGAAGCTGAAGCTCCCTTTGCGCTGCGCCTTCGGGCAATATGACCTGCACCTCCACCAGATGCTGCTCGGGATTTGTCAGCGAAACTATGTAGTTGGTTGCAGCGCCGGAACGCGCCAGAGTGAGCCACGTCAGAAGAACCCAGCGAACAATCTGGCGCGCCAGGCCTCCCGTCGTGATCGAATACTTCATCGCCTCCCCGCTGCATTCGCTGCATTGAGACCTGCAGCCTCGCCCGCCAGCGCCCGCAACCGCGCCGGCAGTTTCTCGTAGATTCCGCCAAAGCCGCCGTTGGAAAGAATCGCCACCACATCGCCGCTGCGCATCTCCGGAGCGATCGTCTGCACGATCCCATCCGCGTCCGCAATCAACCGCGCGCGGCTGCCATGTTTTTGAATGTCCGCCGCCAGTTCCGGTAACTCGAGCCGCTCATTTTCCGGCACCGTCTCCGAACGGAACACGCCTGCCACGATGATTTCGTCCGCCAGCGCCAGGCTCCGTGCCAGATCGCCCTGCAGCACGCGCCGCCGCAGCGTGTTCGAGCGCGGCTCCAGAATCGCCCACAGTCGCGCGCCCGCATAACGCGCCCGCAATGCCTTCAGCGTGCCCGCAATCGCCGTGGGATGATGTGCGAAGTCGTCAATGATGGTGATGCCATTCACCTGCGCCTTGACCTCTAAACGCCTTTTCACACTCTTGAACGTTTTCAGGGCCGCGGCAATCTCCGCTTTCGAGATGCCGTATCCCGCAGCCAGCGCCGCAGCTGCGGTTGCATTCCACACGTTGTATTCGCCCGCGAGTGGGAACTCAAGATCCGCCCACGCTTGGCTGTTGTGCAACACCGACCACGAGGTTCGCTCTGCATCCAATTTTAGATTCGTGACTCGCCAGTGCGAGCGGGCACCCGCTCCATACCGTTCCACCGGGCAAAACGCTTTGCTCAAACAGCGTTCGAGGCTGGCGTTCCCGGTACCTTCGCCCGCGACTCCATCGAATGCCACAATCCGCCCTCGCCGCGGAATTAGATTTACCAGCCGCATGAAGGCCGTCTCGACGGCATCCAAATCTTTGTAGATATCGGCGTGATCGAATTCCACGGAGGTCAGAATCACAGTGTCGGGAAAGTAATGCAGAAACTTCGGTCCCTTATCGAAGAATGCGGTGTCATACTCGTCGCCTTCCAGAATGAAATGTTTTCCCTGGCCCAGATGAAAGCTCGATCCAAAGTTTTCCGCGATCCCGCCGATCAGAAACGACGGCTGCATCCCTGCGGTATGAAAAATCCACGCCAGCATCGACGTTGTCGTGGTCTTTCCGTGCGTCCCCGCCACCACCAGCACTTCCTTGCCGCGCAGGAATTCCTCATGCAGCAATTGCGGCAACGAGCAAAATGGAATGCGCTGGTCGAGCACTTGCTCCAGTTCGACATTTCCCCGCGAAATCGCATTGCCTACCACTACTAAATCAGGACGAGGCTCCAGATTCCGGGCATCAAAAGGCTGCGCCACCGGAATTCCAAGTTCTGCCAGAAAATCCGACATCGGTGGATACGCCGCCGCGTCCGACCCAGTCACGCGAAACCCGCGCTGCTTCAGCATTCCCGCGACCGCCGACATCGCCGTGCCGCAAATGCCGATCAGATAAATGTGTTTGTTTTCGTCCATGCTTTTCTTCGCGAACTTCGGGTGCACTTCGCGTCCTTTGCGGTTAGCTTTTCTCCGCTGCGGTTAGCTTTTCTGCGCCTTCGCCGCCACCGCCGCTTCCAAAGTCTTCAAATTCACGTGTCCGCCGCTAACCGTCAACTTAGACGGCACGCCGATCGGCAGCGTGATGTTCCCTGCCGTCACATGTCCCGACGGCACGCCATAGGCCACGGGCACTCCCGAGTCTCCCACAATACGCAGCACTACTTCTTCCAGCGTGTATCCCTGATTCGCAGTCTGCAGGCAATCCCGCATCTCGCCAAACACAATTCCGCGCACTGCATCCAACTTGCCGGCCAGTTTCAACTGCATCAGCATGCGGTCGATCTGATAAGGTTTCGCCGCCACGTCCTCAAGAAACAGAATCGTTCCTTCCGTGCGAATCTCATATGGGGTCCCCAGCGAAGCAACAAGAATGGAGAGGCAGCCGCCGTAGAGAATCCCCTCGGCAGTTCCCTCCACCAATGCACTCACGCCAGAACCCGCGCCCAGGTTGAGTTCCCAGGCCTGCGTGCCGGCCAGCGCAGCCTGCCACGAAGCCATATCCACGCCATCTTCATGCGCCCAATCTTTCGCCACCATGGGCCCGTGAAAGGTCACCAAGCCCGCGGCGTCGGCGAAATAAATGAGCAGCGCCGTCTGGTCGCTATAGCCCACAAAAATCTTCGGATGAGCCTTGATCTTCTCCAGGTCGAGCACTGGCAGCAGATAGTTCGCGCCATATCCGCCGCGTGCGCAAACAATCGCCCGCACCTCCTCGCGCGCAAACATTTCTTCAAGTTCGCGTGAACGGCGCTCGACCGATCCTGCAAAGTAAAGGTCTTGATCGAGAATGGAGTCGAAATAAAACGGCCGATAGCCTGCGCGCCGCAAACCTTCGCATCCCGCCTCCAGATCGCCGCGCCTGACGTTGCTGGCCGGCGCCACGACACCGACCATATCTCCCGGCTTGAGGGCGGGCGGCTTCACGCGCGGAACTGTCGACGAAGACATGCAGTAAGAAGCCTGTTTCGAGAATAAAATGCCCGCCAGCGCGGATGACGTCACGACCAACTACTCTACGTTCTCAGAAAGGCCAGCGACCTAACTCAGAAAGAACTCTCCCCGGCACACCAGCCGCGCCACTCCACGGAGAAACACCAGATTGTTTTCCTGACGCACGGTCTGCGTTCCACCCGGAGCATGCACGTGAACCGGCGATTCTGCCTTGCCCGTCGCCATGGCCGCCATCGCCGATGCGCAAGAACCCGTCCCGGACGATTGCGTCTCTCCCACCCCACGTTCGAAGAAACGAGTTCTCACATCATGCTTTCCATCGACCACAACCATCTCAACGTTCACGCCCTGCTTAAACTGGGGACTGCGTTGAATTTCCGCAGCTCTCGTCCGCCAGTCTTCGGCAAACTCCGGAACAAATACCACATAGTGCGGATTCCCCATCGAAACCGGAATCCCGCGCACCTCGTTCGCGCCCAGCTTCACCGCCAGTTCTGCTCCCACGGCAGCCTCGCCCATTTCGATGTCGAACTCGTATTCGGATTCGGTTCGTCCCGTAAGCACGCAAGTCTTTAATCCAGCCCCGGTTTGGATCGTGATCTTCTCGTTCCCACGCTCCGCGCAAATATACGCCGCCACACAGCGCGTACCATTGCCGGAAATCTCCGCCTCGGATCCGTCGGCATTGATCAGCCGAATCTCCACATCCGCGGAGGCGTGCGGATACATCCATTCCACTCCATCTGCTCCCACACCCTCATGCCGGTCGCACATGCGTTGCGTAACCGCTGCCAAGTCCACCGGAGCCAGCGCGTTTTCGATGTTCAGAGAAGCTACCAGCAGAAAATCATTTCCGCACGCGCTGGCCTTCACAAACGGAATCACTACGTGCGATACGCTCACTCCAACTCCACCGGCCCCAAAGAAGTCACATTGCCCAGCACAGACGACGCCTTCAGTTCGCGCAGCAACTCCTTCTGGTCACGGTTGCACCCAACCACGTCAAACTGCAGCCGGACATGCTGGCTCGTGCTGCCGGTCTCAACGTTCTGCATCATGCGATGTCTATGTTCCAGGATGCGATTGACCTCTTGCGTGATCTCTTCCACGCTTCCGCCCGTCACTTCGTAGCTGGTCAGCAGCGTTTTCAGGTTGAAGGTCAGCTCCAGGTGTCCTAGCGAAAACAGCGCGATCAGAGCCAATCCCGTGGCAAAAATTGCCGTCACGTAAAGGCCTCCGCCCGTCGCCATCCCCACCGACGCCACTACAAACAGAGTTGAGGCCGTCGTCAGGCCAGTTGTCAGCCCTCGCGTGTGCAGGATCGATCCCGCCCCGATGAACCCAATGCCAGGGATAATCTGCGCCGAAATGCGCGTATGGTCGCCGAGGTATTTCACCGCCAGCACATCTGAAAGAATTGTGAACAGCGCCGCTCCAAAACAGATGAACATATTGGTGCGCAGCCCCGCCGGCTGGTGCCTCAGTTCCCGCTCCAGCCCGATGATCCCGCCCAGGACCGCCGCCAACACCAGACGGATCATGGAAGTTGCCACAATCCCGCTCGCCATCTCTCCGTGCAGCAAATCGAGAATATGTTGCGAGGTCATAGATTTGACTCTTTGTCCGGGATAGGCTTGGGATGGCCGAATTTTATCACTGGAGCGCTCCACTCCTGCCCAGTTCCAGCGTTAACCCGCCTGATTACCGCGTCTGCTCGTGCCCGCGCACGGGCGCACGTTCCTGCGTTCGCCCTTGGGTTCGCCCTTGAAAGATGGTGGCCGGCGGCTGACCTGTGGTGTGGATCTCAACCAACGCTTTCAGATGCCGCTCCTCCGCTGCCCGCCACACGGGATCTCCGTCAAACCCGATGGCATAGTCCGCGTAGTTCGCAGGATCTTTCAGCGCTCGCTCCCACAACCCTTCCGGATCGACTGGCTGCCTCCACGCTCGATGATTGCCTTCGTTGATCACTCGCTGCAACGGAATCCCCGCCCGCTCCAGCGCACCTACATGCTCTCCCAAGTACATCAGCAGCGTTGAATCCGTCGGCAAAGATTTGAGCCAGCCCGCCAGTTGCCCATCCAGCGCCGCGCGCCCGTGCATGTTGATCGCAGCCTCGCGATAACAGACCGGGTCCGCGCGCCAGATCGCGCCATAGCTCGTGGCCACCAGCACCAACACGCTCACCATCGCCACCACGTGCGCCCAACTGCTCCAAGAAGCCTCAAGACGAGGAAACTTGGTCGCAGATTGCACGATGAACGCAATTCCCAGCGGCACAAATACCGCGAATGCCGGAAGCAATTGCAATCCATAGCGTAGGTTGTAGTGTGAAAATGGCCACCACGTCGGCACAAAAATTGGCACGCTGCCATATGCCACGGATAACGCGTAGAACGGCAGCGGCGCCCACAGCAACAGCGCAACCCGTCCACGCACGCCGAATCCTGCGACCAGACTTCCTAGCAGCGCCAGCGCCAGCCACAGCCGTTCCTGCCAGTTCGCCTCGCCCACATTCAGTTCCGCCGCCTTCAGAAAATACGAGCCGGCAGCCAAGAGATTCCCTTTTGCAGGATTCACCGTCGCGGTCTTTTGCTCGATTGCTTTTGCCGAGTAAGGCCCGTTCGCGAACTCCAGCGGATTGCGATAGACGAGGGCGTTGTAGGCAAGCCAAAGCGCCGGTGCAGCCGCCGCCAGAAAAACAAACTTTACCAGCGCTTTTCGCGACGGTTGAACAAGGAGCCTGTGTGCCCCATCCTCGCGCACCTTGCGACGGTGGGAGCGCACGACCACGGCCCCAACCACAAGAACCACCGCTAGAAACCATCCGTCATACCGCGTCAAACACGCGGCAAACAGACACAACCCGCATTTTGTCAGTGATCGACTTGCCTTATCTTCGTCTGCTTGCCGCGCGAACTCAGCGAAATACACCACGGCCCAGATGAAGAAGGCCAGATACAGCGACTCGCCCATCGCCGTCGCCTGCATGTAAATCAGGTTAGGATTTGCGCCATACACGAGCGCCGAAGCCCACGCCCCAACCTTCGCTGCCCCGTCCACTTCCCCGTCTCGGCCGATCGCCGCGCGCACCAGCCGGAACATTCCCAGAACTCCGAAAACGAATCCAGCCATCGACGGAATCGAGCCCCCCGAGCCGCTCTGCCACATCTGCTTCGACACAATAAAAGGTACGATCAGCAGATGCGGCAGTGGCAGCCACACGGTTCCCAACTGCAGCAGCCCGGGAGTTTTCGAGTCGAAGACACGGCGCGCGATGTTGATGTGCGCCACGGCGTCGCCGTACAGCAGCACATCCTCATGCCGGTAATAGAAAAGAAAAGAAAATACCGAGACGAAGATCGCCAGCCACACCAGCCGCACGATCTCAATTTCGGAATATGCCTTCGGCGGCGCCTTTTGCGGCTTCATTCGAGGTGGGTAAGTTCACGAAAAATCTGGAAGCGTGCGTCAATCTCTTCGCGCGTCAGCGACTGAAGCCGCTCTGTGCCAAAACTTTCCACTGCGAACGACCCCATCACCCCACCNNTAGCCCATGAATCCGCCGGCAAACGAATCGCCCGCTCCCGTCGGATCCTTCACTTCATCGAGCGGCAAGGTGGGGGCGCGAAACGGATGACGCCCAATTCCGAACGCGCCTTCCCGAAAGAAAATCGTCGCCCCATACTCGCCGTGCTTGATCACCAGCGCCTGTGGCCCCATGGCCAGCACTTTTTGCGCCGCGCGCGGCAAGTTTCTTTCGTCCGCCAGCATCTTCGTCTCGCTATCGTTGATCAACAGCACGTCGACCAGCTTCAGGGTTTCGGCCAGTTCCTTGCGGGCACCCTGGATCCAGTAATTCATGGTGTCGCATCCGGTGAGCCGCACGGCGTTCATCCTCCGGCGCACATTGGCCTGCAACGTCGGTTGAATATTCGCGAGGAACAAAAACTCCGTGTCCTCGTACTCTTTCGGAATGCGCGGCTGGAACTTCTCGAACACGTTCAGATCGGTGAAATTCGTCTTGGCCTCGTTGAGGTTCTCGCTGTACGTTCCGCCCCAGCGAAACGTCTTCCCCGAGGCGCGCTCGATGCCGCGCGTGTCCACGCCCCGCTTTTTCAGAACGTTTTCCTGTTCGGCGCCAAAGTCCTGCCCCACCACCGCCACCATGCGCACTTGAGTGAAATAGCTGGCCGCCAGCGAGAAATACGTCGCCGCCCCGCCCAAAATGCCCTTGACGCTGCCCGAAGGCGACGTGATGTCGTCAAACGCAACCGAACCGACAACGACAATGCTCATCGTAACCTCAGTGATCAGTGGCCAGTGGTCAGTGGCCAGTTAGAATCGCGGAATGTTGGTGTTGCTGGAATGTTGGTGTTGCGGGCCACTGACTACTGATCATTGGCCACTGCCTTTCACATATTTTCCGATAATCAGTTTCAACTTCCTCCTCGTGGTTGCCGGAATCTTCTTGTGGTCCGTCAAAATCGCATGCGCCAGCGCCGACCCGCACTTGCATGACCGTGCCCGCGGCATTGCCGCCACGGTCTCGCTCACCACCTTCGTCGCGTTCTCCGCATTCTTCACCAGCACTGCCACAATCTGATCCACTGTCACCGAATCGTGATGCGGATGCCAGCAATCATAATCCGTGACCATCGCCACCGTGACGTAGCAAAGCTCGGCCTCGCGCGCCAGCTTCGCCTCCTGCAGGTTGGTCATGCCGATCACATCCATGCCCAGACTGCGGTACACATTCGATTCAGCCCTGGTTGAAAATTGCGGACCTTCCATGCACAGATAAGTTCCGCCGCGCTTGCCGCTCACGCCGATTTTATTGCACGCACGCTCAACCACGCCCGCGAGTTCGCCGCACACCGGATCGGCAAACGCAATATGCGCCACGACGCCTCCACCAAAAAACGTATCCACGCGATGCCGTGTGCGATCGAAGAACTGGTCCGGGATCACGAAATCCAGCGGCTTGTGTTCTTCCTTCAATGACCCCACTGCGGACACTGAAACAATCCTCTCGACTCCAAGCTGCTTGAACCCGTGAATATTCGCGCGGAAATTCAGTTCGCTCGGCAGGATGCGGTGCCCGCGCCCATGCCGCGCCAGAAACGC
>PLKR01000619.1:8648-10728 GCA_003140655.1 Acidobacteriaceae bacterium
TCCGCGCCTGTAAGTCAAACCCGTGATTATACAAGACCCCCTGTGAACCTCGATGTCCTCAGCTTGCCCTGAGCGAAGTCGAAGGGTGGTTCACGTTTTTCCAACCCGCTACAATCTTCACATGCGATCCGGGACCGTCATCGTCCTCATTCTCACCATTTCCGCCCTCGCACAAAACTCACCCAAGCCTGCGGCCCAGCCCGAACCCAAATCCGTCACTGTCCCCATCACTCTTAGCCACAACCGCGTCATCATCGACGTCAGCCTCCCACTCCCCGATGGGACAATGCGGCGCGTTCATGCCTGGGTCGACAGCGGAAACCCCGAGCTTTACCTATCGCAGCGGCTTTTCGAACGCACAGGAGGCTCGCTTAGTTGCGATGGGCAGGTCTGCTCTGCCACTCCGCCGGTGGAGATGAGCATCGGCGGTATGACAATCACTCTTGGCGGACGAATTCCAGGATCTGGGATCAAGGAAGCCAAGGTATCGGCCGGTGGCGCTCCAATCGCTCCCGGACTGGACGCCGATATCAACATCCCATCCACCGTCCTGCGCAACTACGACGTGCTCATCAATTTTCCCGACCACGAATTGACCATCGCCAAACCCGGCAGCTTGAAGTTCAAGGGCGTAACGGCAAAGGTAATGGTGAACGCCAGGAACGGCGTCATCCAGGTCCCCAGTCAAATTGAAAACAAGAAATACAATCTCGGCCTCGACCTGGGCTCGTCCATTAGCTTTCTCGCAGCAGACCTCTTCGACAAACTCTCGGCCGCTCACCCCGACTGGCCGCACATGACTGGCGCCGTCGGCCCCGCCAATATGCGGGGTCTGCCCGACGAACTGAAATGGAAGCTGATGCGCGTAGACCGCGTGCAGTACGGCCCGCTTTACCTCACCGGAGTACCCTTTGTCAACTTTCCCGAAGAGGCGATGACCTCCTTCAAATTGCGCGCGGGCATTTCCACCGCGGGCCTGCTGGGCGCAAACGCACTAATGAATTACCGCGTCGGCCTCGACTACGCTCACTCCACCGTCTATTTCGACATCGGCCGCACTTTCAACTTCCCCGACTTCGACGTCATCGGCCTCATCCTTCGCCCCGAAAACGATGGACGCTTCACCATCCTCGGTATCGCCGACTTCAATGGGCAACCCTCAGTGGATGGCGTTCAAGCGGGCGACCGTCTCACGGCCGTCGACAGCATCGCCGTCTCCGGCTCGACCATGGGACAAGTCTGGTCGATGCTCGGAGGCGAGCCTGGCAAAGAACGCACACTCGCCGTCGAGCGTGCCGGCAAGCAGTTCACCGTCGTCGCCAAAGTGCAGCACTTCTTGGGAGAAATCGCAGACAAGGATGAAGGGAAACGAAAGACCAGGAAGCGCTAGCAATTCTCGATCGCAAAGTCAAAACGGAAAATGGGAACCGAGCAGCCGGCAATCGTTCTTAGCGATACGCATCTTTGCGGTGGGCGACGCGCAGCACGAGCACAGTGCCCTGCGCATCATTGATCGAGCAAATCGTCCTATAATCGCCGATTCTGTAGCGCCAAAGGCCGGCCATCTCTGCAGTCAGAGCTTTGCCTGCCTCTCGAGGATTCGGACGTCCGGCCACTCGTTCCCGCAGATACCTGGTAATCCGGTTCTGCGCCGAACGATCCAGCTTCTGGAGTTCTGCGAAAGCACGGGGATCGAACTTAACCCTCCAGTCCAAGCCGCTTCACCACCTCTTCCAGGGGGATCGCGGGCAACTTGTTTTCCAGCCGCGAAAGAGCGATCAGATAATCTTCTTGCTCGTCCAGAAATGCTTCGAGAGCTTTCTTCGCGTAATAGGACTTGGGCCGTCCGGTACGCCTCGCCAGTCTATTGAGCCTCGTCTCCAGCTTGGAAGACAGTCGCACTGTCAACACGGATACCTCCTGCAATACTTATCTTACATGTATTACGAGTATATCACGCCAGGAAAATCATTCACTTCGCCCCAAACACTTCCTTCTCCAGCGTCTCCGTCGTAGCCGCGTCCAGGCTCTCAACCACCAAGACGGTATCGCCGTGCTGCTCAATCACCACGGTGCCTTC
>PLKR01000619.1:10770-10920 GCA_003140655.1 Acidobacteriaceae bacterium
TCTCCGCAAACTCAGACGCCTTTTCGGCGCTCGACCAGCGCGACGCATACATCAGCCCCAACGGCGCCTTCGCGTCGTTTTTCGGACGCGCGGCGTAGTAATATCCGCCCCGCCACTCCGGATACAGACGCTTCGCCAATTCCTTGCCCG
>PLKR01000162.1 GCA_003140655.1 Acidobacteriaceae bacterium
CCGACATTGTCAGAGAGGCGATATAACGCCAATCATGTCTGGAATCCCTACTTGAGGAACACAAAAGAATCCAGACTTGCCTCGGCTAATGGCAGTACCATAAAGATTGCCTGACTCGTCCCGGAGCAAGCCTCCGTAGGGACTCGCGCCATCTTTCCCTGAAAAGCGGTAAAGCACTTGATAGGTCTGAGCCTGCGCGGGCTGGACCGACACACCGGTTAACATCATGACAACAAACAGCAGGGCGGCAAGGGACGCGCAAGCACGAAACCATGCGCTCGATTCTGCGCATCCGCGCCTGGCCTTCATAATCAGTCCGACTCGATTTCTCTTCGCCTCGATTTTAGGATCATACCGGACGTTCTGAGCCTTCCGCGACCGGCTTCACGGTGAACACGACGAGCCGACGATGCAGTGGAGCGGTTCCAACGCGACGACCTACGAGTTGGCCATCTCGAAGTCGCCCTGCGGAACCGCTAACCTGGTGGCTCCGCTTATTTAGTAGGTGTTGCGATGAAACCGCTGTCATCGCAAGAACTGTCGGTTGCCCAGTGGCCTACTACGACCCCGGCATTGTTGATACCGCCGCCGGCGGTCTGATAGGCGCCAGGGACATCCAATCGAAGGAACCTACCGTTGGGATTCCGCACGAATCCGTGTTCGTTGTAATGCTTATCCCAGTAGTGCCCGGAGATATAGCCTTTGTCGTTAATGCCATCCACCACCGTTCCCCCGGCATTGCCCGATATGCAAGGAGCCGGGCCTGGAACCGTGGAGGCAACGGGTACGTCGATTGCGGTGATCGTACCGGAAGCGGTTCGCATCCAGCCGTGCGCCAGGCCCGCGGAATCGATGTCGAAGCCAACGGCCGTGTTCGAGCTGTTGAGCGTAAAGCAATTCGTGTTCGTGGTGCCGAATGGGGAAAATACCGTCACCACACCGTTAAAGCTGACAAAGTCCTGGTAGTTCGTGTAGGGGGGCTGAAGTATGAACCCGCAGAAGTTTTTCAGGTTATTGATCCCGCCGAGTGCCGTGTCTGTACCGGCAGGTTGGTCGGGAACACTGTATGTTACGTATTGCCCGTCCTTGTAAAAGTAGCCGTAATACAACTCGGCCGAGGTGTCGTAAAAATAGCCAGTCACGACACCGTTATTGCCAAGCCCAGTGGCCGCGGTGGCCGACGGAGTATTTGTATCCAGAGGATCGACAAGCAACGTGATGGAGCCGTCAGTGTCTCGAATCCATCCCTCCAGGTTGCCGGACGTATCGGTGAGATATCCGGCGATGACGCCGGCGGTGTTGATGTTCTGCACGCTTAGGGAGTTTTGCGCGGCTTCGGGCACGTCAAAGGTGGTATACGTGAAGGTCTGCGCATTCAGCACTCCCAAGAAAGCGGTTCCGAGTAGGAATGCCAGGCAGACGTAGCGACGGTTTTGCTGGTTCATTATTTCCTCCTTGAAGTATCTTCCGGGCCCGAGATCTCCTTTCGTACCGCAAAGGCACGAGCACTATACACGCGTTTCCCGCGCCTGCATAGTGTGAAGGAATTTTCATCTTCACCGAGTTGGTTGTCAGCATTATGAGCGCTACCGGGGTGTAAGTGACGAAAACAGGCGTTTACACTCATTAACTCAGTTGCAAAATGCATTAGCGGGGAACGGTTGCCTGCACCGTCGACGGCGTGGGCCTACGTTCCTTTAATTCGCTGGTGAATGATATTACCTGCTCGTTGGACATTTGGATCTCTCCATCCAGCACCACCGACAGCTTGCCCCCGCCCGCACCCTGAAATTGCGCGTGGTGGAGTGTGGCGTTGCCCCGCGCTGCAGGAGGAAGCGTCGCGCTGAAGTCCCCGCCCCGGCGGACGGTGAAAAGAACCAACTCCGCGATTTTGTCGCGCAGTGTATCCCCTAGAGAACCCGAGCGCAGCAGCTCGCCGATCAACCCCTCCGCATCAATGCGCCCCATCTCCGGCGTCATCCGTAAAGCACCGTCTTTTCCAACCGATGGCGTCAGCTTCACCTCGATCATGCCGTTGCCTTCCACTATTTCGTTCGCTTCCCTGCCCAGGCACGCCCAACGCTCAAAGTGCAATTGCACAACCAACAGGCTTGCGGGCGCCAATGGCGTGAGACTCGCGCTCCGAATCGCAATGCGCTCCCCGCAGCGGTAATCCTTGTCGAGTTCCGTGCGCAGGACCTCCGTAATGTTCTGTTGCAGGTCCGACAAGTCCGCGGTCAACTCCAGTTTGAAGGTGTTCTGGCCGCCTTCAGCCGCACCTTTGGAAATCACTCCCGACGTTGTGATCGCGATGGGCTGATTCGCGAAGTTCACCGAGTTCTTCACCGGTGGAAGGTTGAAAGCGGAGTCCTGGCCGTTCTCGCCGGCCCCTATGCCCATTTCCTCTCCCAGACCGAGCTGCTGGCTCTGGAAATTCGTAAGCGCGCGCTCCAGACTCTGCGCCGAGGTTTCGATCTGCGCGCCAACNNGATTTCTGTCGATCGGAGAATCCGTCGAGAAACTTCTTGTCTTCGGTTCGCGCTGTTTCGATTGCCTGCTGAACCGTCGCACCGCGACTGGCAAGTTCCGATGCGCCATTCTCTTTACCGAGATTTTCCAAAAAAGTTTTTAATTCCGCGTTCGCGGCTTCCGTGCTCTTCATCATCGCGGCATACTCAACGATCTGCTGGCTGGTGGCTTGCACAGCCAGGGCTTCGTGAAAATCCTTCAAGTCGTCCTTCACATCCACGCCAGTCGCCTTGCCGGTGCCGCTCAATCCACCTCCACCCGCGGTGCCGCCCCCAACGTGGCCGCCGCCGCCGCCGCGCTGGGCGAACACTCCGCAGGGATGCGCTAGCAGCGCGGCCGCGACAATGACCATCCTTAATCCGGAAATAAGATTCGCTAAGCGAAACATGGCCGAGATTGCTCCGAGAAAAACTGCGAGGATGATTTTGGGAAGGGCGCGACTACGGTCGTGCCGCCCAACGCCCCGAAGCGTGAGGCGTTAGCCCCCGAAGAGCGCAGCCCTTCTTCGGGAATCTTCCTGAACCTCCCAGCTTGGCTCAGGTTCGAAGAAAATGCCACAAACTTTACAGATCTTTGCACAGCCTGGAATATCAAGCGCCCCGGGCTCAGAAACGTGCGTCTCATAACCTTGGTTCGATCACCTTCAGCCCGCGTACTCGGGCAAAATGACGCTGGTTGAAAGTCGCTACCGCGCTTCCGCGTTCCAGAGCCGTGGCCGCTACGATCAGATCATAAAAGCCGATCATTTTGCCGGAGGACTCCACATCCGCCCAGATGCGGGCGTGTTCAAGGGCTGTCGCTTCAGTGTAGGGAAGAATCTTCACCAAACTCAGCATTTTGCCAATGTAGTCTTGTCGTTCAACCCTGTACGCGCTCGATGCGCGCTCTACGCCATGCCACAACTCAGCGATCGTAATCGCCGCAATCTGGATCTCCTCGTCCCCCTGAGAAACCAGCCAACGACTGAGGTCGAAGGTTCCCCGTTCGCCTCGAATAATGACGTCGGTGTCCAGAATTACAGCCACTTGTCTTCCGGGGCCTTGAGAATCTTCCGTCCTTTCTTCAAGTCCCTATACCAGGCCTTCGCGTTCTCGGTAGATAACTTAACTTCGCGCAACGCTTCCGCCAATTCTCTGCCCGTGCACGTTTTGCTGTCATTTGGCACAATGCGGGCCACCGGCATTCCATTCTTGACCAGGACAAATGTCACACCCTGATAGTGGGCGCGGTTGACGCAATCGGCAAAGTTGCGTGCGGCCTCGGTTACGGAAATGATGGTCGTTTTCATAAAATCAGATTATCAGATTATACACAACAAGGAAACATGGTTCTGGCGCGCTATCGCGGCTAGCTGCTAACTCCAACAGTCTCCCTTACCCCAATCCCCGGCACGGTCCGTCCCACTACCGCCGCGATCTGCCGCACCTGCACCATCAACTCATCGAACTGATCGGGAAACAGCGACTGCGGCCCATCCGACATCGCCTCATCGGGCTTGTTGTGCACTTCCACCATCAATCCATCCGCTCCCACAGCCACCGCCGCACGCGACAGCGGAGTGACTTTATTGCGCTTGCCCGTCCCGTGGCTGGGGTCGACAAAAATCGGCAGATGGCTCAGCCGCTGCACTGCCGGCACCACGCTCAAGTCGAGCGTGTTGCGAGTGTGGTCGGCAAACGTCCGCACACCGCGCTCGCACAGAGCCACCTTNNCGCTTCAGCAGCACCGGCTTCTTCGCCCGCCCCGCCCGCTTCAGCAGAGAAAAGTTCTGCATGTTGCGCGCCCCGATCTGGATCACGTCCGCATATTCTTCCACCAGATCGAGCGTTTCGTTATCGATCGCTTCCGTAATAATCTTCATCCCATACTGCTGGCGAATCTCCGCCATAATCCGCAGGCCTTCTTCTCCCAATCCCTGAAAAGAATAAGGAGACGTCCGCGGCTTGTAAGCTCCGCCGCGAAAAAACTGGGCTCCGGCGCGATGCACGCGCTCCGCCACGGCAAAGGCCTGCTCCCGGCTCTCAATGGCGCACGGCCCCGCAACAATCGCCAGCCCTGGGCCGCCAATAGTAGCCGCAGTCCCCGGAAATCGAATCACTGTGTTGTCTTCTTTAACGTCGCGGCTCACCAGCTTGTAGGGCTTCGAAACCTTAATCACTTCCTGCACGCCCGGCATTTCTTCCAGCGTGCCCTGCTCCACTTCGCCCTTATTTCCCGTAATGCCGATAGCAGTGCGCTGTGCGCCCGGCATGGCATGCGCCCGGTAACCCAGCTTCTCAATTTTTTCGCAAACGCCGCGCACCTGTTCTTCGGTAGCGTGCGCCTTCATGACGACTAACATAGATTCCCCTTACCCGTGTCGTAACTGTGTTTGTGTGGGGACGGGCACTCCCGCATCAAGTCTATCGTTGCTACCGCTGCACCGCAAACGCAGCACGTCTTCCGCACACGCCCCGCTTCCGCGCAGTAATAACCATGAATTAGAGTCGGTCCAAAACAGAACTGTCGTAGAGACGTAGCTTGCTACGTCTCTGCCGGCGGCGGCAAAGCACGAGATAATCGCCACAGGTGCCGCCGCCATGACTCTCTACCTGAAAAAATACCGCATCGAACCGGCACGCCTGCGAAACTGGGATTATCGTGCCCGCGGCTGGTATTTCGTCACCATCTGCACGCAAAATCGCGCGCGAATCTTCGGCGAAGTCGTGGATGGCCAGGTCCAACTATCGCCCCTTGGACGCATCGCCAACCTGGATTTGCAAAATCTCCACTCTCACTACAGCAACGTTCAGGCAGACGCTTATGTCGTGATGCCGAACCACGTGCACGCCCTGATCATGATCGACGGTGACCATTGCTTTACGCCGAGCCCTTCATCCCTGATCTCGACCGAAGCCACATCCTCAGAATTTTCTTCTCCGCGGTCAAGATCCTTATCCGCCATAGTTCGCTCCTACAAAGCTGGGGTGACCCAGCGAAGCCGCGAGTCGGGACTGACGCAAACGATCTGGCAGCCTCGCTTCCACGATCACATTCTCCGCGGAGACGGAACCATCGCCGCCGTCCGCGATTACATCCGCAACAATCCCGCCNNACCGTGTCGTAGAGACGTAGCTTGCTACGTCTCCTCTAACCACGAGCAAAATGCAGCAGTCGGTATGATCCCTTCGCCCAGCCTCGACGCATGTGCAGTGCCGCCGCCGGCAAGACGTAGCAAGCTACGTCTCTACGACAATGGGCTTGGCCTCAACACCGTCTCTATCTCCGCCCTCGCATGCCGCCTTCACTGCCGAAACTCCCCGTCGATAAGCCGGGCGACGACCGCAGAAATGTCGCAACGCTGAAGAAGCGGGTGGTCTAGCCTTACCATTCTCACCTTCGTGGCATCTTATTCCCGATACTCCGCGCGGCCTCCCGCCGCGTTTGACTGTGTTAAACTTGTTAAACATGCTCGGCATCCGCCTCGAACCCGAACTCGAAGAAAAACTGGAGTCTCTTGCCAAAGAGACGGGCCGCAGCAAGAGTTACTACGCCCGCGAAGCCATTCGGCAATATCTTGAAGACCGCGAGGATTACCTGAAGGGCATTGCCGCCCTCGAGCGCCGCGAGCCCACCATTACGCTCGACGAGTTGGAGCGGCGTCTTGGCCTGGCGGATTGAAATCACCCGCACCGCGACCAGGCAGATCACTAAGCTCGATCCCAAAGCGCAAAAGTCCATATTGCATTTTCTGCGTGAGCGCTTGTCACCCTCCGATAACCCACGGCAATGGGGAAGGGCTCTGCAGGGCGAGAAGCGCGGCCTGTGGCGTTACCGCGTCGGCGACTATCGTCTGATCTGCGACATCCAGGACGAAAAGATCACCATCCTGGTGCTTGAGCTGGGACACCGCAAGGACGTGTATCGCTGATCCGCAGCGATTCCTGAACCTTCAGCGTACCCCGTGCGTTCTCGCACACAGTTCTCCCGCCTCATTGTAGAATCTAAAGCTTATCCGAACGCGCTCGATCTCTTATGCCGCAGCAAGACAACATGCAGGAAGAAACCACAGCCGCTAGCGGTGGTCATCGCAGCGACGACGACCGCTACGATCCCCAACGCGTAGAGACCAAATGGTCCGAGCGCTGGCAATCCGATCCCAAGCTCTACGCCGCCGAGCCCGACTCGACAAAGAAGAAATATTACGTGCTCGAAATGCTGCCCTATCCCTCGGGCGCTCTCCACATGGGACACGTGCGCAACTACGCCATCGGCGATGCCCTGGCCCGTTATATGTGGATGAACGGCCACAACGTGCTTCATCCCATGGGCTGGGATTCCTTCGGCTTGCCCGCGGAAAACGCGGCCATTCAAAACAATACTCCGCCGCGCCAATGGACCCTCGGCAACGTCGCCAAAATGAAGGCGCAGATGAACCGCCTCGGCTTCGCCTACGACTGGTCCCGCGAAGTCACCACCTGTCTGCCCGACTACTATCGCTGGAACCAGTGGTTCTTCCTCAAGCTCTACGAGAAAGGCCTCGCCTACCGCAAGAAGAGCAAAGTCAACTGGTGTCCGAAATGTTGCACCGTGCTGGCCAACGAGCAGGTCGTAAACGGGTGCTGCTGGCGCCACGAAGACACGCCCGTCGAGCAGCGCGAACTCGAGCAGTGGTTCTTGCGCATCACCAACTACGCCGATGAATTGTTGCGCGATCTCGATCACCTCGGCGGCTGGCCCGAGAAAGTCCGCACCATGCAGCGCAATTGGATCGGCCGCAGCGAAGGCACGCTGGTCGATTTCAAGCTCGACTACTCTCAACCCCACAGCGGCTTTGGACCTGCGGGCGCGACCATCAGTGTCTTTACCACGCGCGTCGACACCATCTTCGGCGCGACCTCGGTACAACTCGCACCCCAGCATCCCATCGTCGCCGATCTCGCCGCGAACAATCCCGATTTGCGCGCCAAGGTCGATCAACTTATCGCCGAGCAGCGCAAAGCCAAAGAGGTGGGCGACATCGGCGAAATCGAGAAGCATGGCGTCCCCACCGGCCGTTACGCCACTAACCCCTTTAACGGCGAGAAGGTTCCTGTCTGGGTGGCAAACTACATCGTCATGGATTACGGCACCGGCGCCATCATGAGCGTCCCCGCGCACGANNATTCTTCCCATCTCGAGCGACCAGGAAGAAACCGTCACCGAGCCGCCGCTTCCCTTTATCTCGCACGACGGCATGCTGATCAACTCCGGCCCGTATAGCGGCCTCGAATGCGCCGATGCGATCAAGAAAATGTCCGCGTTCGCTGAGCAGAACGGTTTCGGCAAAGCCACCATCACCTATCGTCTGAAAGATTGGGGGATTTCCCGCCAGCGCTACTGGGGCACTCCCATCCCCATGCTCTATTGCGAACAAGATGGAATCGTCCCCGTGCCGGAAAAAGATTTGCCCGTGATTCTGCCCGAGGCCGTCGATATCGCACACTCCGTTGGTTCCCCTCTCGGCGGTTTGCCGGAGTTCGTCAACGCGACTTGTCCCAAGTGCGGCGGCCCGGCGCGCCGCGAGACCGATACCATGGACACCTTCGTCGACTCGTCCTGGTATTTCTATCGCTACACCGACGCGCACAACGATCGCGCCCCGTTCGATTCCAAGACCGCGCAATATTGGTTCCCCATCGACCAATACATCGGCGGCGTCGAACACGCCATTCTGCACCTCATTTACTCGCGCTTCTGGACCAAGTTCATGCGCGACCTGGGCCTCGTCACCAACGACGAACCGATCGAGCGCTTGTTCACGCAAGGCATGGTGATCAAAGACGGCGCAAAAATGTCGAAGAGCCTGGGCAACGTCGTCAGCCCCGACGAAATGNNGACTGGCAGGATTCCGGCATTGCTGGCATCCAAAGATTTCTGGGCAAGGTCTATCGTTTCGTCACAAGAAACGCCGCGAGCGCACAAGCCGCATCCGTAGAGACGTTGCTTGCAATGTCTTCGCCGGCACCGCCGGCGCTCTCGCCACCAGCACGCCAAATCCAGCGCAAACTTCACCAGACCATCAAGCGCGTTAGCGATGACTTTCAGGGCCGCTGGCACTTCAACACTTGCATCTCCGCCATCATGGAACTGGTGAATCAGCTCTACGGCGCGGAAGAAGCGATTGCCCTGAACGCTGTTCCGGCGGCGCTT
>PLKR01000177.1 GCA_003140655.1 Acidobacteriaceae bacterium
ACGTGCGCTGCTCAAAGCGCGCCTGGCAGAATTAGCGGTTCAAGAACGTGGAAAGGGATGGTTGCGCCCTGTCTGGATGGCTATTATCGAGCGTCCTCAGGCAGCGGTTTTCGCCAGCGTTGGGGTCGCCGTGTTCCTGCTCCTAGCGGTACGGTTGCACGGGCCGACGGAGCGATCGCAGACCATGTCGGCGTCACTTGGGCACTGGGAAGAACCCAATCTGCGATTGACTCCGGGAGCGACTGTTCCGGTGACGGAAAGTGAGGTCTGCGGGGTAGCAGCGAGGGCTATCCCGGTGGTTCCAGTTTCGCTGAAGCGTAGGGTGTTTGAAGAGTACGGCGTCACACCGCCACAGCCGGATGCATACGAGGTGGACTATCTAATTACCCCAGAGCTCGGGGGCGCTACGGATATTCGTAACCTGTGGCCTGAACCTTACCAAGACACGGTTTGGAACGCTCATGTAAAGGATCAACTGGAAGATCGCTTACATCGCATGGTGTGCCGCGGCGATTTGGATCTGACAACCGCACAGCGCGATATCTCGACCGACTGGATCGCGGCCTACCGCAAGTATTTCCACGCGGACAAACCGGTTTCGGACGGCTCTTCATTCAACTTCTCCAACCGTTCCCTTCCCCGTACCTAAGTTTTTTACAAATTTTTGACATGGGCCTGACAACTGAGGGCCTCGGTTGGAACACGATGAGGAGCAGATCCGACTTCTGATCGGCGATCTTCACGCCCTCCGTCACCGGAAGGGAATGGGGAAACCGGCGTTCCCGCCGCAGGGGGTGGGGACGCCGGTTTTATTTTGGGGAGCGCCACAGAAGCCTCGCTTTGCTCGGCAGATGGGCGAGTCGCCCGTCTCCACACACGCAAGCTTTGCCGCTCACCACACGCGGCAGGCGTTGGTTGGCATCATGGGCTGGCCGGTTTTGCAGCCGAAGGCCTGGCCGAACTCGGGCATATTCTGCACGACGCCGTTGATGCGGAATTGGCGGGGCGAATGGGGATCGGTCTGCACCTGGAGGCGGAGTTGCTCGGGACGTGTGGCGCCGCACCAGTTCTGGCCGTGTCCGAGGAAGAATTGCTGCAGGGGAGTGTAGCCGTCCTGCTTCTTGGTAAGGTCGATATTCTTACGCTTGGCGTCGGCGAGGAACGCGATGTAGGCGAGTCGCAGACCACCATTGTCGGCGGTATTCTCGCCCAGAGTTAGCTTGCCATTCACCTTCACATCGTCCACGGCGACGAAGTTGCCGTACTCTTTCACTTCACAGTCCGTCATTTCCTCAAACTTCTTGGCATCCTCGGCCGTCCACCAGTCGTCGAGATTGCCATAGGCGTCAAACTGGCGGCCCTGATCGTCGAAGCCGTGGGTTAGCTCATGGCCCACAATGCCACCAATGTGACCGTAGTTCTCGGCGTCGGCTGCATTGGGGTCGTACAACGGGGACTGGAGGATGCCGGCGGGGAAATTGATATCGTTCATGCTGGCGTTGTAGTAGGCGTCGACAGTAGCGGGGCTGACGCCCCACTCGCTGCGATCGACGGGCTGTCCGATTTTGGCGAGCTGGCGGCGATTCTCAAACTCAACCGCGCGCTCTGAGTTGCCGAAGGCGTCCCCACGCACGATTGTGAGCCTCGAGTAATCGCGCCAGTGGTCGGGATAGCCGATCTTATCGGCGATGGCGTGCAGTTTCTCTTTGGCTTTCGCTTTGGTGGCTGTGCTCATCCACGTCAGAGTGTCGATTTCCTGGTTCATGGCCGCTTCGATGTCATGCACCATCTGAACCGTGGCTTGCTTGCTGGAGGGCGGGAATTCCTGGGCGACATAGACCTGACCGAGCGCTTCGCCCAAGGCTCCATCGGTGACTTGCACGCAACGCTTCCAGCGGGCGCGCTGCTCGGGTTGCCCGGCCAGCTTGCGCCGGTAGAAGTCAAAAATTTCGTCATCGAAAGGCTTGGGCAGAACGAGGCTGTATGTGTTGCGGATCAATTGCCAGCGCAGATACGTCTTTACCGTGTCCAAATCAGTGGAGGCGAGCAGAGCATTCATGCCCTTGAAGAAGTCCGGGTTGGCGACGTTCAGCTCCGAAATCGGCGGAGCGCCTGACGCTTTGAGGAACCGATCCCAAGCAATTCCCGGCGCGAGAGTGGCAAGCTGCGGTACCGGCATCGGGTGGTAAACGTTCTTGGGATCGCGCTGCGAAGTGATATCCATGGAAACCTTGGCAAGAGCGGTTTCCAACTGCATGATCTTTTGCGCGTCGGCGGTGGCCTTGGGTTCGGGCTCGCCCATGAGTTTGAGGATGTTGGTGATGTGCTGGACATACTGGGTGCGCGTCTTTTCGGCGACGTCTCCGGTGCGGAAGTAATAATCGCGCTCGGGCAGGCCCAAGCCGCCTTGATCGACGACCGCGATCTGCTTGCGGGCGTCTTTGAAGTCCTGCTGTTCGCCGAAGTTGAACCACGCCGTGTCGTTGATCAACTGATAGTGGGCGAGGAGTTCGGGCAGTTCGTCTTTGCTGCTCAGGGCTGCAATGCGGTCGAGTTCGGGTTGCAGAGGCTTCAAGCCGTTCTGGTCGATTGCGCTGGTATCGTTGCAGGAAGCATAGAAGTCGCCGGTTTTCTGTTCGTTGGGAGTACGTTTGGCGCCACCGGCAGCGGCGGTTTCGAGCATGGCATGCAGAACGGTTTCGGTGTACTCGGCGATTATGGCGCCGGTTCCATATCCCGAACGATCATTGGGTATGGGATACAACTTGCTGAAGTTGCCGCACGCGTACTGGGCGAAATCGACGCAGGGGTCGGCGGTGGTATCGATGAAGCGCGTGTCCAGGCCGGGCGGGAGAGCGGGAGTATTCGAGGAGGCCGAGGTTTGAGCTGGTAGCGGCGCGCATAGAGCCGAGAAGAGTATGAGTGCCGTCGCTATATGGGTTGTGGTTTGCTGTGTCATCTTTTCCCCTTTGTGCTTGGTAGGTTGTGGCGCGCTTGTGGGGTTGCGAGGAATAGTTTACTCCTGCGCACCTCAGCGGCTAAAACCGGCTATTTTTAGCATTACGGCGCGGCTGGAAGCCGCGCCCTTTCAAAAAGAAATCGACGAGATCCAGTTTTCTAGCAGTAGCTAATTCCGCAACAGTAGGTCCGCGGCTACGAACGCGGCGAAGACTACGGAGATTACGCCGTTCATGGTGAAGAAGGCGGCGTTCAGACGGGAGAGATTGTCGGCCTTGACCAGAGAATGTTCGTAGAGCAGCAGGAGCATGACCGCGATGACGCCGGCGATGGCGAGTTTGCCCAGATTGAAGGCTGGGAGCAGGGCAATCAGCAATAGCAGCATGATCAGGTGGAAAGCACGGGCGATCCAGAGAGCGCGGGGGATGCCTACATGGCGGGGGATGGAGTGGAGTCCGGCGTCGCGGTCGAATTGGAAATCCTGGCAAGCGTAGAGGATGTCGAAGCCGGCGACCCAGAANNATCCAGGCAGCGGCCGGCGCTATGCCGAGAGCGAATCCGAGCACGAGGTGTGACCAGCGCGTGAAGCGCTTGGTGTAGGAATAAAGGAGCAGGACGGCAAGAGCAATCGGGGAGAGCCAGAGGGTGAGGCGATTCAATTGGGCTGCGGCGAGAATGAAGATGGCGCAGGAGACGATGACGAAGGTGGTGACGAAGGCGGGCGAGAGATGGCCGGCGGGCAGGGCGCGGGTGCGAGTGCGGGGATTCGCGGCGTCGATGGCGGCGTCGGCGAGGCGGTTGAAGGCCATGGCCGCGGAGCGGGCGGCGAGCATGGCGATTACGATCCAGAGAAGTTGATGGGCGGTGGGAAGGCCGGAGGCGGCTAGCATGGCTCCGCACAGCGCGAAAGGGAGCGCGAAGATGGAGTGCTCCCATTTGATCATTTCGAGGGTGACGCGGAGGTTGTGGAGGACGGGCACGGGAAGATTGTAAAGCAGAACAGTTGCCAGTTGCCGGTTGCCAGTTCTCGGTTCCTCGGGAATGATAAGAGTTCGTGGGCAGCACGCGAGGACGGTTCCGGCGGCGGCAGATGCCTGGTAGTCTTGGTAGCGCAGTCACTGATTTTCGAGCGCGAACAGCTGTGCCCCAATGAAGAGCGGTTCCCGGTCGTTGTTCCTTCTAATAGGAGTAGTGATTTTCCGGCACTCTTTTGGACGATTTCCACATTTGACAAGCACCGGACGGTGCTGCATTATGGGTGCGGCCATTTCGCTCTTCCCCCTCGCGGGGGATAGATGCAGGGATTGGAGGGATAACATGTCCGAACTCATGCACAGGTTTTGGCGGGACGATGCAGGGCAGGATATTGCGGAATACGCGGTAATGCTGGCTGT
>PLKR01000105.1:0-2948 GCA_003140655.1 Acidobacteriaceae bacterium
GCTTCGAAACGCAATTCTAGCTACGCTGGCATTGTTGCTGGTCCTGGGAATTGCGGGCATGTGGTGGTTGCGCAAGGCCCCGCAAAAATCGGCCTCAGCCACGCCCGGAACCAAAACCTCTCTGGCTGTTCTTCCCCTGCAGAATCTAAGTGGCGATCCTGCCAACGATTACTTCAGCGATGGCATGACGGAGGAAATCGGCACCAAGCTGTCGAAAATTGAAGGCATCAGGATAGCTTCTCCCGCTGCCGCGGCCCGCTTCAAAGGCNNGACCAGGTGCGCATCAGTGTGCAACTGATCGATGCTTCCACGGGCTTTCAAACCTGGGCCGACGACTTTGTAGGCGACTTGAAAGACGTTTTCTCGCTTCAGGACCAGACCGCGCTGAAGATTGCGCAAGCGCTCAACCTGAAGCTTACGCCGCAGGAACAAAACGCCGTCCGGCGGCGCTACACGCAGAATCCGCAAGCTTACGAGGCGTATCTGCGAGGCCGCGCGCTCGTGGACTTCATCGATCAGCCCAAAGCCCTTGAAGGCGCCCGCGCCAATTACGAGAAGGCGCTGCAACTCGATCCCAACTACGCTCCGGCTCTCGCGGGACTTTCCATGGTCGAGGCCTTTTACTATCGCAACCTCGATCCCAGCGAAGCTCACCTGCGCCAGGCCCGGGAGCTGGCCGAGCGGGCCCTGGCCATCGATCCGCAACTGGCCGAGGCCGACGTCGCTATGGCCAATGTTTATGGAGACATTTTCGACTACGTCCACTCGGCCGAAAAAGCGCGCGAGGCAGCCGGCCTTGAACCGGATAACGCTCACGCCTGGGATCAGCTTTCCTGGGCGCTTGGCTATCAACAACCACCCGACTCGGTGGGCGCTGAAAAAGCAGCGCGAGAGGCAATTCGTTTGCAACCGAGCATGTTCCAGGCCCAGTACCACCTGGGCCGAGCCTTGATGCAGCAAAAAAGATTTCCCGAGGCGATCGCAGCGCTCGAGCAAGCCAAGAGCATCAGCCCTAATTCCGGCACCGCGGATTTCGGCTTGGCCCAGGTTTATATCGCGCAGGGAGACTATGACCGGGCCATCAGTACGCTGCTGAGTTTGCCCAAAGCCGATCAGAGCACACCCATCGCGCACTATCAACTGAGCTCAGCGTATGCTGGTCGCGGAGTAAAAGAAAAAGCTCTGCTCGAACTGCAGAAGGCGATCGACTTAGGGTACCGCGATTCTGCCGCTATCAACTCCAACCCGCATTTTGATTCGTTGCGTTCAGACCCGCGCTTCCAGAAGCTGCTGAGTCGGACAAGCCAGCCGCGGTAACCCGGCCCGGATCACTTCAGATAGGCGCGGACCAGGCCGATCAAGTCTTCGCCCAACTCTTCGGGCGATTCCATTTCGTGATCCGGATTCATCATGTGCAGGCGGATGTGGTCCTCCAGAATCTCCGCCATCAATCCGTTCACTCCGCCGCGAATGGCGGCCAGCAGCATCAGGATGTCAGCGCATTCATCCCCGGCCGTGAGCGCGCGCTCGACGGCTGCGAACTGGCCGCGTATCCGCTTGATGCGGAACAGGAGCTTCTGTTTCTCTTTTGAAATTACCGGAATCTTATCTTGCATTTTTGCCTGTTCCTTGAGGTTTTCCTCTTGCCAGTACCCTAGGGGGGTATGCTATAACATTTTTGACGGGAAATCCAGAGTGCACTGGTGGCAGGTGGGGACCCCCCGAGAGCGCACGTTCTGTCTGTAACATTCCCTTAATTCGTGCCGCGTAGGCTCGGTGATCGGCAGCGTCCAATTACCAAATGCGCCGCAACATGGTTAACTATAGTTAACTAAGCGATATAGTTATGTTAACCACCAGAAGAGGCAACCACAAACCAAGCAGCGGCAGGGCACCAGCACTTTCGCCAGGGCAACCGAAGGAAAACCGCAAGAATGAAAAGGCAGTTCCAATTCGCGAAACTTAGCAGCCTCTGGTTGTTCCTCGTGTTCTGGGCTGCCACCGCTTTCGGCCAGGGGTTGCCGGCACAGCAACCGGAGGCAACCGCCGCTTCGAAATCTGATAGGGCGCCGCAGACAGACGCGGCGGATGCGGCCAGTGTGACCGATCCCCCTCCGGAAGAAGCTACCGAAGCGACGTTCCCTCATTTCAAGGACACGCGCTTCTGGCTTTCCGGCCAGGCCAACTTCATTTTTCAAACTCACCCTCCGTTCTATGCCGCTTACAGCGGAAAGAACAGCCTCAGCCCCAACTATGAGAAAGCCACGTCCCGCGTGATGACCCTATACACCGGCGTGCGCCTTAACAACTCCACCGAGCTTCTGGTCGACATTGAAGAAGCCGGCGGAGCCGCGCTCAGCACCGGCCTCGGTCTCGCAGGCAACACGGATCTCGACATCGTGCGCAATCCTCTCTTGAGCAAGGAGCCTTATCTGGGCCGGGGTATGATTCATAAAGTGTTCGCCCTGAGCAAGGATAAAGTCGAAAACCAGCGCAATGCCTTCTCGCTCTTCGAGGAACTCCCGCGCCGCCGGTTGGAGGTCCGTTTCGGCAAGTTCAGCATGCCGGACTTCTTCGATTTAAATTCCGTGGGCTCCGATACCCACTTTCAATTCACCAACTGGACCATCGACAACAATGGCACCTACGACTATGCGGCCGACACGCGCGGCTACACCGTCGGCGTCACTGCCGATTTCGAAGACCGCAACTGGGGCTTGCGTTTTGCCGAAGGGCTTATGCCCAAGGTCGCCAACGGAATTGATCTGGTGTGGAAGCCCTGGCAGGCGCACGCGGAAAACATTGAATACGAACTGCGCCACGGCTTGATCCCGAAAAAATCCGGAGTGGTTCGTCTATTGGCCTACACCAATTACGCTAACATGGGCATCTATCGCCAGGCCATCGCGAACTTTGAAGCAGGCCTTACACTCATTCCAGAAATCACT
>PLKR01000105.1:2971-3139 GCA_003140655.1 Acidobacteriaceae bacterium
GCCTACACCGAAGTCGATCAAACCTTCGCGGGAGGACTGGGAGCGAACGGCGCCTGGTGGCATCGCAAGCAGGACCGCGCAGGGGTTGCGTTTGTCTCGAACGCAATCAAGAAGGATCACCAGACCTACCTCGCCGATGGTGGCCTCGGTTTTCTCCTGGGCGACGGC
>PLKR01000604.1 GCA_003140655.1 Acidobacteriaceae bacterium
CGCATGAAGGTGGCAAAGCGAACAACGTCGCTCGGAAGCGCGGTTCCGTCCAGACTGAAGTTGGTGATGTCTTCGGGAGTGCTGTTGAACTGGCAACCCGGAGTGCCGTCGCGTTCGTTGGGGAACAGTTCGTTAGTCACTCCTATTTCCACGTTGTAAGCTTCACCGGAAAAAATTTCCAGCGACTTGTTTTGCGCCTTCCATCCAAATCGGGTGATGGTCCCGTCGTTTCCGCTGGTGTTGGGATGCCCGGCAATTTTGAGGCGGCTCTTCGCGGTGAGGTTGGCATTCATGTTGGCCAAAAGCGNNATGAGATTTCCACTGTCCGCGGCTTGCTGGAAGTTAGGCTGAACCAGGTTGCAGCCGGGGGCGTCGCCGCGGCCAGTGATGGTGAACAGATCATGAACACCGCCGTCCGGCTGGCGCATGTCGGAGGTGTAGGGAAAGCGGGCCTCGCGCACCGGACCATTCGAGCTGAGGAAAGCAGGTATCTGGTTGGTCGCGCCCTGATCGGTGGCTGCGGCAATTTGAGGATTGATTGCCGGACTCGTCCCGCCCACCGCAGGCTGCGCGTGGCACTGGCCGCACGATTCTGCATTAAATCTGGGGCCGAGGCCATTTCCGGTGTTCGTCACTGAGCCGGTGACCGAGTCGAGTTGCATGAAGTTGATCAGCCCGGCCGAGAAAAAAGACTGCTGCGCCGCGGTCAGCCCGGCGATCGGTGAGCCTGCACCCGCCGGTCCGCCGCGCACCCCGGGGTCGGCTTGCGCCACGCTTTGCCCTGTCGTGCACATGACGGCCGTGATGAGCAACATCAGTAAACGCGTGGAAGGGGTGTTGCATCGACCTGCGGGCCGGCTTTTCGCCAAACGAGATGTTTCCAATTTCCAGTACATTGACTTCTCCTTGAGACGGTGGCGAGTCTGGCAAAGAGCAAAAAGTAAAGAGAGGCAACCCGGCCTCAGCGGTGCGAATTCCGGAAGTGGTGCATCGCGGAGTCATTCTCCTCTGCCAAAACAAAGTCGGGCAGATGCCTAAAGGGACGCCGGAGTGGGCCACAAGGCTTAGGTCTCCCCGTGCCCATGTGGACAGGGTTGCAACACTGGTTACCGCGATTACCACCCGAAGGGGAGACCTACAAAGGAACTCGCCGGGCCCCGAGCCATGTACAATCGTTAACTTCCCGATGAACGATCAGCCTCAACGCAAACTGATCATTGCCATCGACGGCCCGGCGGGTGCCGGCAAGAGCACCATCGCCTCCCGGCTGGCGCGCAAGCTCGGCTACGTCAACCTGGAGAGTGGCGCGATGTACCGCGCGCTGGCGCTGAAAGCCATCGACAAGGACGCATCGCTTGACGACGAAGCCGCGCTGGTAAAACTGGCGCAGGAATCCCGCATTCAGCTCGAGCCCACGTTGGGCGGCAACCGCACGCTGCTCGACAGCCGCGACGTTTCCTCGCGCATTCGCGAGCGTGACGTCACCGAAGCGGCCTCGCGCGTCTCAGTTCATCCCGGAGTGCGCGCCTGGATGGTTGCCCATCAGCGGGAAATGGGCGCGGGCGGCGGCGTAGTGATGGAGGGCCGTGACATCGGCACAAAAGTGTTCCCCGACGCCGACCTGAAAATCTTCCTCGACGCCGACCCGGTAGTCCGCGAGCAGCGCCGCATGCAGCAGCAAAAGATCAAAGGCGAAGTAGCCGCAAACCTGGCCGCAGACCTCCGCGAGCGCGACCGCCGCGACCGCACCCGCGCCGCCTCACCGCTGATGGCGGCCGCAGACGCGGTAGTCATCGACTCAACAAAGCTGAATGAAGATGAAGTGCTGGCGTGGGTAGAACAATTAGTTTCTCGTCTCAAAAAATAGTTGGCGCTGGTTATGTTTCCGCCCTTGCAGTTGCCTCAATCCGGATCAAAAAAACTACAGATCAAATCTCTTAATTCCTTTGAATCAGCGGCTTGCGGGCTTTGATCCGCGATGAATCTGACTA
The DNA here is from genome assembly GCA_003140655.1 of Acidobacteriaceae bacterium. Lineage (GTDB taxonomy): Bacteria > Acidobacteriota > Terriglobia > Terriglobales > Acidobacteriaceae > Sulfotelmatobacter. Next base: position 1,992 of record PLKR01000604.1, read on the forward strand.
AAATCTTGAATCGAAAGAACTTATCCGCAAAATATTGGATTGACTGGGCTTAGCCGGGCCTATTTGGTTGTCAACGAGCGCGTAAAGATTTGGGTTGATTATGGGATAAATCGGGAGTGAGGCACAAGGTTAGGTGTCACAAGGTGGCTGTGGATTTTTTGGGTGAAGCTATCCGGCCTCTTGCATTCTTTGGCAAAGCCTCCCACGCGAATCGTTGAGTGCTTGGGGTTGGTGGCGATGCACCGGCCCGATCCGCCTAAATGCGAAACGGCGCTGCCAGCAGGCGGAACGGGAGGGTGATGGCCAAGTAGATGATCTCGAGCACTCCATGCACCGCGACGCCAATGATCCGGAAAGGCAGGAGCAACAGCCAGATGAAGGGGTAGGCTACGAGCGCCAACAGAGCCAGCGGCCAGCAAAGTACAAAAAGGATGCACCATAGGAGGAAAGTGAACATGATGAGACCTCTTACTCTTTAATCTCCCTAATTAGTTGTACGGCGGCGGCAGGAAGAAAGTTCCATAGGTCGAGTGCTGAGACTCCTGCGGGTGATGGGGCGCTGTACGCGTTCGCGGCGGGGGCACCCGCGCCACACAAACTTATTCGTAGCGCAAGGCTTCCGCGGGAAGAGTTCGGCCGGCGGACCATGAGGGGTAGAGCGTCGCCACGAAGGAAATTCCAACGGCTACCAGCGCTACCAGGATGCCATCCATCAGGCGCGGGGCAAACGGTACGTAGTCGATGGAGTAGACCTCGGGGGAGAGGGAGATTACGTGGTAGTGGCCTCCCGCATAGGAGATGGCATAGCCCAAGAGCAGGCCGATGGCGGTGCCCATCACGCCGATGAGCATCCCCTGAGCGATGAAGATGTTCCGTACCTGCGATTTGCGTGTGCCCATCGACATGAGCACGGCGATGTCCTTGGTTTTTTCCATGACCATCATGATCAGCGAAATCAGGATGTTCAGAGCGGCCACGAAAACGATGAGTCCGATGGTGATAAAGGTGACAAGGCGCTCGAGGCGCAGGGCGTGAAACAGGGCTTTGTTTTGCTCCATCCAGTTAGTGGCCATGAAACCCTTGCCAGCCGCGTCTTCTAGTTCGCGGGAAACCACGTCGGCTTTGTAAATGTCGTCGACCTTGAACTCGATGACCGAGATGAGATCACCCAAGCCAAAGAGGCGTTGCGCATCGGACAGCCGCGTGAATGCCCAGGACGAGTCGTAGTCGAAGAAGCCTGAGTTAAAGATTCCCACGACGCGAAAGCGGCTGTATTTTGGCACCATGCCGAACGGGGTCAATTCGCCCTGCGGGCTGGTCACCAGGACGACGGAGCCAACCGTGGCGCCCAGATTGTCCGCCATGTCCTTGCCGAGGATGATCGGCGGCATTGCCGCGACGCGCGCGTGAACTGCGGCGAGCGAATCGGAAGATTCGGGCGGCGTGGAGCTGGTGCTGCCGGTCGCAGGAGTTTCTTGCGTTTCAGTTTCCGATGAGTCTGCCCCGGATGGCGGAGACGTTTCTTCCAGGGCTGCGGCTGAACCTTCTTTTATGGTGTTGAGCAGATCACCGACCCTGCGCTCATCCGCTGGAATCATGCCCTTGAGGACCGCGCCGCGGGCACGGGGTCCGCGCGAGATCAGCACTTGCTCGAAAATCGCGGGAGCGGCGGCGACCACATGCGGTTCTTTGGAAAGGCGCTCGAGCAGAGGCGGCCAATCCTTGATGCCGTCGTCGGCCACACGGAGGAGGCTGACATGCGAGGTGGATCCGATGAGGCGCTCCTGTAAGTCCTGGCGAAATCCGTTGTTGATGGCGAGTGCGACGATAAGCGAAGCCACGCCCGCAGCTACTCCGACAATCGAGATGCCGGTGATGATGCCGATAAACGCCTGACGGCGCTTGGCGCGCAGGTAGCGGGTCGCGATGAAGAGCTCAAAGCGCATAGGGAAAACAGCCGTCAGCAATTAGCGGTTAGCATTTCGCCAGATCGGATTATAGCCGCCGCTCATATGGATCCACTCATATCCTGATCCTTGGAAAAACGGCGGGCACTCTGGATTGATACCGACGGTACTCTTCGCTGAACCGGTTCTCCAACTCGTTGTCCTCCATCCTGATCATTACAGCCCCGGTCAGGATCGCGAATGCGGTCAGCGCCCAGCAAACTGCCAGGCCTGTGCCCACGCTCCAGGCCAGCATCTCGCACAGATGGCCCAGATAGACCGGATGCCGCACGCGGGCGCGAATGCCTGTTGTCACCAGACGCTGCTGGTTATGGTCACGCAAGATCTCGGGCAATCCGCCGAGTTGCGTGAAGCTGAACTCGCCGTGAGAGAGTTTGTAGAGCACAAGGCCAACACAGAATAAAATGCCGGCGGGAATCAAAGTCCATCTATTTTCATAGAACGAGACGCCGCGCCAGGGGGCAGTGACCGTGGCTACGAGCGCCCACATTCCAATCCAGATGGGTAGGAGAATCCGGTACGGTGATCGTCGGCTGGAACGCCAAACCTCTGCTCGGGNNCGCCGGGATGGTTGCGTAAATGACGCAGGCGATCCAGGCGACGGTGCTTAGTCCTTGCACGGGTCGATCTTAGAGGGCTCGGGGCTGGGTTCAGCGGTTCCGTATCCGGCCTCGATTTCCGCGAGCATGCTATCGATGCCGGCCGTTGGAAATACGTATCGCGCGGCGATGCGTATGGCTTCGAGTTTCTCGGCAACGCTTCGGGTCAGTTCTTGGTCAGCCATGTTATGAGTTTACCCCGCCCAGCTAGTGGTGGCAGCAGAAAGCTGTCGCGCTTCGCTCGACCAGGCAGCCGAGGGCGGCTGTCCGTATATGAGCAGTGGTCATGCGCGGAGGCTCGTTCTATGGCACATTAGAACATCAATGGCCGCCCCTTCCGA
>PLKR01000142.1 GCA_003140655.1 Acidobacteriaceae bacterium
CCGCGGAGGCTGAGCCTTTTTCTTTTTCTACTCTATAAGTTCAGAATATCAGATTGAGATAGAAAAACCGCCAAAACTCTTTGAGGGTATAAGGGTGTAAGTGGAGTGGAATGAGGAGTACGTTACTTTGGTGAAGAGGTGCGGGCTTGACAAAAAAAGCAGAATACGGGGTTTAGGTGCTAAGTGCCCTGAACCAGAGCAATTCCACAATTTGGGAGACGGTGGATTCGTCGCTCCGAACTAATTGGCAAGTTCTTCCTCAATATCCGCGACTTCGTCGGCATCGACCAAGCCAAGATTTTGGAGATGTCGTAACGTTGCCACTTTTCCCGTACCGAATGCATCCGCAATGGTTGCGATCGTGTTCTTATTTAAGCCTCCATGGAGGCTGTATTCGTTCAGAAGCGCTCGGCATGCGTCGGCCGGCATCAAAAACATCGCAGCGAATGCATTCGCCCTTTTCTCAATTGCAGCCGGGGCCCACGGTCCACTTGCGACGGCAAGAGGAGCTCCTTCCTCCTCGTCGAAAAGCAGATGGCACAGCTCATGCGCGAGGGTGAATCTCAGGCCGGGCTCCGATTCGTTATGTTTAGATGACTGGTTGATTGCAATCAGGGAGCGCAGCCCCTCACCGCAGATCGAAATCGCACGAATCTTCGTGTCTGAGAGTGTTACATCTCTCTTCTCGATGCCGCTTTGCGACAGCAGTTCAACGAGATTGACCTTGTAGGGTGTCTCCGGCACCCCCATTGCTCTCCTCGAGAGATTTGCCAAGGCGTAACCATGTTCCCAAGCGTTGATGCCTGGCTCGCCGTGCTCGATCATAGGCAGCCGGAGTGTTCCGTTGTTATGGTCAGCCGCATCTTTGAGGAGGGTAACGAGGGCTCTAACGTCATCTTCATTTACGCTTGGGGACAGTGAGCCAAACATCAGAACGGCAGCTGGTGCGCGGCCGATTACCAATGCCTCCCCTGACGGAGGAACAATCAAGTCACGGTGGTACCGACCCCACTCGTGCGTCAGTCTCGCGAGGATTGCTTCGGATGCCTGGGCGGAGCCACCGATACCTGCCATCCAGGCCGCTTGTAGCATGGTTCTCGGCTCATGCAGGGAGGCGAGTTCCGCCGACAACTTTGAGAGGCGAACGCACTGTGGAGTTCTGTTGGAAAGTGCTTCCGTCGCTTGCTTAATCGCCTTGTATAAGTGACTCGCAGTTTGGAGTGGATCCAAGAGCACCTGTCCGGCCGGGGCCAGGAAGCGAAGGTCATTCGGCGCCCCTTGAACTCTGGTATGCCCCCAAGAGATCTCAATTTCATTGCGTGCGCGCCTGAAGAAAATATCAGGAAAGATCCCTCCGGCCGCCGAAGTTCGGATAGAGTGGCGCTCCGCCCAGTCAAAAACGGCCGCCTCCCGTTGCTCGGCGTCGTCGGAGTTCTCAGCATCGTTAACCTCCGTACTTCGATACGGGTTGAATGTACGGAAGCCTTGTCGCGCAGACAGCGCATCGACAAATGATGAGGGCAGCTTTATTTCGTGAAGAAGAGAATCCCAATTCTCAACGAACCACTCAAGCAATGGCAGGAGATACCAATGAACCCGATCGGAAACCTGAGAATTTGCAACATGCTGGCAGAGATTGATGTCATCCACAAAGACTCTGAACCAGCCCCACGATGCGCTTTCCTCCACGCTCGTTCCCCGGCCCTCGTCGGGGTCGCCTTCGAAGCCGATCTCCAATTTGAGTCTGCTATTCTTCACTGCTTTGCCTTGCCTCTTCCCACGAATCTCTGATCTGTCTTCGGGTTACTCTTCCTTCTTTGCGCCATTGCTTCACGAGGGTTGGTGGTACCGCCTCCCATCCAATCGGATATCCATGCCACTTGCCGGGGCTGTGCTCCTGTCCGCAAAATGCTATGCCTTTGATCGTCGCATAACGATGGTTACCCTTCAATCCGAGCACGCTTTGTCGCAGCAACATGGACGCCTGATCCAGTGACCATTGGGGACAAAGCGCTCCCTTCCGGCCGGGCTGCCAAGGCTCCTTATGTTTCGGATTGGGCTCGTAGCGGAGATTCTCCAAATCCGACATAAACAAGAGTTTATCAGCGCGAAGTCTTGTTGATAACAGGCCGGAGTGTCCAGACCGCTCACTAAAAGGACCGCCGCGCCTACGCCTGGAGTGCACGTGTTATCGCGATTGGTTCAGGACCGGGAGGGGATTGGGCGCTTCGCTTGGGTGGAAGTGGTTGTGGATTTGCTCGGCGGTTTTGGGGGGGACGACGGCGGCGAGGGAATCGAGATTGGCGGCGGCGATGCTGCGCAGGCTGCCGAAGTGCTCGAGGAGGCGCTGGCGGGTGCGGGCGCCGACGCCGGCGATGGCGAGGAGCTCCGAATCGCGGTCGCGCATTTCGCGGCGCTTGCGGTGATAGGTGATGGCGAAGCGGTGCGATTCGTCGCGAATGCGCTGGATGAGATGCAGGACCGGGGAGCGGCGATCGAGGACGACAGGCTCGTCCTCCTGGCCGTAGAGGTAGATGACTTCTTCTCTCTTCGCGATGGAGGCGAGCGGCTGCGTGGTGATGCCCAGGGATTCGAGGGCAGCGGCGGCGGCGTGGAGCTGGCCGATTCCGCCGTCGATGAGGATTAAGGAGGGGAGGGGTCGGCGGTTGGAGCCGCGTTCCTCAGGGGCTAAAGCCTCCTTTTTATTGGTGAGGTTGATGGCACGGCTGAAGCCGTGCCCCTTCAAAACTGCTTCTTCAGATACAGGTTCTTCGGCAGAGGACTCCTCAGGGGCTAAAGCCCCCTTTTTTTTGGGCTCGTTCGGCACGACTGAAGTCGTGCCCTGACACGGTTCGTGACTGGTTGGGAGAAGGCGGCGCGCTTCGCGCGA